>NZ_JBVJCT010000007.1:22147-254907 GCF_055588305.1 Streptomyces sp. NPDC042002
GGGGGGGGGAAGGAGCAACGCCCCCCGGAAAAACAGACCAACGGTAGGTGGGGGGGGGGGCTTTCCCCCCCCCCCCCCCCCACGGCGATGTTTCACGTGGAACAGCGCCACGAGGGGACGCCGGCACCGTGCGGAGGATTTACCCGCACGGCCCGCGATGACGTTTGCAACGGTCCTCGTGTGCAGTATCCATGGAGATGTTGTTAACGGAATGCGCCGAACCCGTCACTCGGCACCCCCGCGCAGCAGCTCACACAAGGGCCCCGCCCGGGTACGGAACCCTCTGGGCGCAGTACCGGCCTCCCGCACAGCGGAGCCGCAGGCCTCACCCCGGCCATTCTGTTTGCGCAAAGAAATGCAACGCCTGCAAAGCCGTATCTGTGACACACGTCACTGGTACGGCTCGTGTCGGTTCCGTCCCGTCCGAGAACCGCCTCGCCAAGGGCACGGGGGCGGGCCATAAGGGGACATACGAAAACCGGTCAGCCGCCGTTATGAGGCGACTGACCGGTCCGAGGTGTGGAGCCTAGGGGAGTCGAACCCCTGACATCTGCCATGCAAAGACAGCGCTCTACCAACTGAGCTAAGGCCCCGTAAGAGGAGCGTCCGACCACAAGAACCATCCGTCGACGGGCGCCGCAGACCAGAGTACCGGGTCACCCAGGGGATCTCGCAAAATATTGGGGGTCCCCGTGGACGACCACTCTCCGTAAGATGCTCGACGTGGTTCGCTGTCGCGAACCGCGGTACTTGGGGAAGCGATGGGGAGACGCAATGGACGCCGCACAGCAGGAAGCAACCGCGAGAGCCCGGGAGCTGCAGCGGAACTGGTACGGGGAGCCGTTGGGGGCGCTCTTCCGTAGGCTCATAGAGGACCTGGGTCTGAACCAGGCGCGTCTTGCCGGGGTGCTGGGGCTTTCCGCACCCATGTTGTCGCAGCTGATGAGCGGTCAGCGGGCCAAGATCGGCAATCCCGCGGTGGTCCAGCGCGTCCAGCTCCTGCAGGACCTGGCGGGGCAGGTCGCCGACGGGAGCGTCAGCGCCGCCGAGGCGACCGAGCGGATGGACGAGATCAAGAAGTCCCAGGGGGGATCGGTGCTCAGCAACACCACGCAGTCCACGACCAGTTCGGGAGCCCCGACGGTCAAGCGGGTGGTCCGCGAGATCCAGTCACTGCTGCGCTCGGTGGCCGCCGCCGGGGACATCATCGACGCGGCGAACACCCTCGCCCCGACCCACCCGGAACTGGCAGAGTTCCTCCGGGTCTACGGTGCCGGCCGTACGTCCGACGCGGTCGCGCACTACCAGTCCCACCAGAGCTGAGCCGAGCCCGGCCGCCGACCGCCCGGCGCTGGAGGCCGTGACACCTTCCAGCCGCCGCACGTCACGCAGCCGGGCACCTCGGAAGAGGTCTCCGGACCGACCGCCGAAGGGGAGCGACGTACGACCATGGGTGAGGTCTTCGCAGGCCGGTACGAACTGGTCGACCCGATCGGGCGCGGGGGAGTCGGTGCCGTGTGGCGCGCCTGGGACCACCGGCGGCGCCGCTATGTCGCCGCCAAGGTGCTCCAGCAGAGCGACGCGCACGCGCTGCTGCGGTTCGTGCGGGAACAGGCGCTGCGGATCGACCATCCTCATGTGCTGGCTCCCGCAAGCTGGGCCGCCGACGACGACAAGGTCCTGTTCACCATGGATCTGGTCGCCGGGGGCTCCCTGGTCCACCTGGTCAACGACTACGGCCCGCTGCCTCCCTCCTTCGTCTGCACCCTGATCGACCAGCTCCTGTCGGGTCTCGCCGCCGTGCACGCGGAGGGGGTCGTGCACCGCGACATCAAGCCCGCCAACGTGCTCCTCGAAGCGTCCGGCACAGCCCGGCCGCGGTTGCGGTTGTCCGATTTCGGCATCGCCATGCGGCTGGGCGAGTCACGGCTCACCGAGACCAACTACGTGGTGGGAACACCTGGTTACCTCGCGCCCGAGCAGATGCTGGGTTCCGAACCTGATTTTCCCGCCGACCTGTTCGCCGTGGGCCTGGTCGCCCTGTACCTCCTGGAAGGCACCAAGCCCGACGCCAAGGCGTTGATCGAGTACTTCGCCGAGCACGGAACGCCGTCCGCCCCGCGGGGCATACCCGAGCCTGTGTGGCAGGTCGTGGCGATGCTCCTCCAGCCGGATCCGCACGCTCGCTTCCGCACCGCCACGGGGGCGCGCAAGGCCCTTGCCGCAGCCGTCGAGCTGCTGCCCGAGCCCGGACCCGACGACGAGCTGATCGAGGTCTTCGACCAACTCGGGCCGCTGCCCGAGGGGTTCGGCCCTGCGGGCCCCCTGGATCCGGGGAACGCTTCGGAAGCGAGCTCGCGGACTCTGTCCTCCCGCGGCCATCCGGACACCACAGCCGCTCACCCCGGACTCGACGACTCCGGCTCAAGGTCCAGATCGGACTTGGGCCTTGGCGCTGACCGTGGCACTGACCTTGATTCCGACTCCGGCGTCCGGCCTGCGTCCAACGCCGAGGACAGGCAGCGCGACCTCGGTACCGGGGCCGTACGCCCGGAATCCCGTTCCGCCGAACTGGAGCGGGCCTCGGCACAGGACTCCGCGCAGGACTCCGTAGGAGAGTGGCCCGCTCCGGACGCCGTACGGTCTCAACCCGCTGCCGACGAGACGGGAGTTGAGCCTGAGCGCGTACGCCCCCTGACCGTCTCCGACGGCGTACCGTCCCGGCCCGTCTCCGAGGACGCCCGACCTCTTGCCGCCCCCGACGACGCACCGCCGGACCCCGCCCTCGGGACCTCTCCCCAGCCGTCCTCGATGTCGGACACCGGCAGCTTCCATCTGCCGCCACCGCGACCCGCTACTACCGCCGGTTCCTCGCGACAACCGCTGGCGGCGCATCCGCTCCACCAGCCCCAGGACCGACAGACGCGGCAACCCCAGCAGGCATGGCCTGAGGCGCAGGCGCCCACTCCCCCCGCCTCGGTCCCGCTCCCCCCGCCGGCGTCCGCCCCGTTCTCCCCGCCGCCCTTCGACCCGACCCCGACGCCCACTCCCCCTACCGCGCCCCTTCCCACGCAGGGGCCCTCCCCTCATCGGACCCCGGCCCCGGCCGCCGCGATGCCGCAGCACGCGTACGCCTCCACTGCTTCGTACACCGCTCGGTCCGTTCAGCTTCCGCCCCGGACGGCGGCGGTTCGGGAACGCCGAGGAAGACGCGCACGGCCGCGTCCGGGGCCGCCCGCCAGGGTCGCGGTGCCGATGCTGCTGCTCGCCCTGGCCTGTTTCGCGGTGGGGTTCTGGGCGCTGACCCAAACCTGACGGAACGAACGGGCCCGGCCCGTGGTCCGGGCGAGGAGCGCTACCAGCCCCGGGTCGTCCTGTGCTCCCAAGGTTCCGGTGCCGGCGTCGGCGTTGTCGGCGGCGGCACGGGAAGCGAGGCCGAGGCCGTGTCCGCGTCCGCCGGGCCTGGCCCCGGAGTTCGTACCGCACGGCGGCGCGCGACCACGGTCCACATTCCGAGGGTCAGCATCAGCAGGCTTCCCGTGCCGATGCCGCCCGCGGCGACCAGCTTCATGGCTCCGCTTCGGCCGGCGTCGCCGCTGCCGCCGTCCCCGGTGCCCGCCGCGCCGTCGTCGGTCGCGTTGTCGGAGTTGCCTACCGGGACCGCGAACACGTCCCGGGGCGTCGCCCGTCCCGCGTAGGCGGGCCCCGCCTGTGCCGCTCCGGCCACGCGCACCCGCAGTGTCAGCCCGAACGGCCCCTCGCCGAAGCGGTCGGCGACCTGCGCGGCGAGATGGACCACAAGGTAGTAGGAGCCGGCGAACCGCATGCCGCTCACGTGGTCGTTGAGGGCATAGCGGTTCTCGTAGGCGACGGGAGGAAGGGGGGCGAGCGCGGCGGAGCGCTGGCTGCCGTCGTATCCGGAGCCGACGCCGTCGACGAAGCCGCGTACGGGGTTGTAGAGGGACATGACGAGAGCGGTGCCCATATAGCCCTCGCCACGGCTCGCGCTGCCCAGGTCCGCGGTGGCGTAGAACTGCTGTCCCCAGCCGACCGGCACCTTGTAGAAGCGGGTCTGCCCCGGGCTGATGTCGTCCTTCCAGACTCCCTGTCCGAGCGGGACGGCCCCGCTGAACCCGGCGCCGCCGGCGCGGTGCTTCGGGGCCCCCACGAGGGCGTCGGGCGACGCGGAGTTCCAGACGTCCGGGGCGTTTGTCGGACCGGGCGCCTTCTTCAGACCGGGCTCCGACACATAGCTGAGCTCCAGGTCCCACGGGCGGGACGAAGAAGGCGCTGTGCCGGCCGAACCCGTCGTACCGCTCGTCGTCCCCGCCGCTCCGGTGCGTTCGACGACCACGTAGTACGTTCCCGCCGGCTGGCAGGCGTACTGCTTGCCGCTCGTCTCACGGGACGCCCAGGCGGCGATGGGGTGCGGGCTCTGGGTGGCGCCGAAGTGGACGGTGCCGGAGAACGAGCAGTTGCGGCCGTTGTCGTCCTGTAGCGAGACCTTGAGGCCGTCCGAGTAGGAGACCGTCGCGCCGCGCCGGGGGACGGCGGTGGCGGAGACGTACGCGCTGGAGACGGCATCGAGTTCGAGACGGTAGTAAAGCCTGCCGTCCCTCCCCGCAACTCCGACGGAGCTCTTGTACGTGCGGCCCGGCTCAAGCCGTACGGAGTCCGTCGTGTCGGTCGTGCCCTTGACGGTGGTGGCGTCCTCGGCGAAGGCGTACGGCCCGGGCGTACTGCCGGCAGCCGTCCTCGCGTCTTCGGCGGTGGTCCGCGCAGCGGGGGCCGCGGGATCGGCCGCAGCGGCCCGGCCCGCGGGTGCGAGGGGCACGCAGAGCGCGGCCGCCGCTGCCGTGGCCACGAGCATCCGGCCGCGCCACGGCCGCGCACACCGGCCCCCGGCTCGCCGGCCCTCCGTGCGCCGCCCCATCACGCGCCACCCCTCGTCGTAGCCCCTGGCGCGGCCCATCCTGCCCCGTCGGCCACGGCGACACCCGGGCTATCAGTGGGAGCGGCTGAAAGGGAACGGCCGTACGGCCACGATTTCCGCCTGCGCAACCGATTTGCTTGCTTTCGTGGACCGGCAGGACCCCGGGAAACACAAAACCCCGACCGCGAGGCGGCCGGGGTCTGCTCCGAGACTGTTGTCGGTACTCACGAACCCGTGGGCACGGAGTCAGTCGCCTCCGTCCACAGATCCTGCTCGGCGCGATCCGCCTGGATCTGGCGGTACACGAGGAGCCCGCCGATGGCGGCCAGTGCGACCAGGAGAAGCTTCTTCACCGCGCGACCTCGTCTTTCGTTGACGTAGGGGACTTCTGGCGCCCGACTATACACACCGACCGATATCGATCGGTGACCTGGATCGGCCCTCAACTGCGGCCCCGCGCGCAGCGATCGAACGGGATGCGACCGCTCCGATCTCAGGGTGATCACACATCACAGAAGGTTACTTTCAAGGGCGTCTAGGGACTTTTCTGATCACTTGCGGCTATTCGGGTGGTGTTCATCTGAACATCAACGCGCCACGGGCGCAGGTCCACCACTTCGCGGCCCGCATACACATCATGAGGAAAGTACGCAAATCGCCCGACCCGAAAGTGAGGGGCCGTGACCCAGAACAAGGTCATGAAGCTGTGGACCGCGATCGTCACCGCGTTCCTGGCGCTATGCACGACGCTCGGACTCATCACCACCACCGCGGCCGCCGCGGTACCGCAGGCCGGCTCGGCCCGCAACGCCGAGACCTCGGTGACCGCCCAGGCGATCGCCCCGGCGACGGCCTCCTGGGCCTGGTCCTACAGTCGGGCACTGCCCCCCACCATGAAGCAACGGATCCGGGCCGAGGCCCACGGCTCCTCGCCGAGCTGCCGCCACCGCGCACCGGCCGACGACGACACGGCGGACCCCGCCGCCCACGGCAGCCTGGAAGGCCTCGCGGACCCCGACACCTGTTCCGGGCCCGAGACCCTCGCAGCGCCCGACACGGAGCCCCCGAGGGCCCTCACACCCGTAGCGCCGCTCCAGCGCTGAGAAGAGCGCTGAGACAAGCGGGGAGCCCCGTACGAGGAGTCGGTACGGGCGGACGGAACCCCGTCCGCAGCCACTTCTCAAGCCTCGCGGCCCTCGGACTCCTTGAACCCCGCGGTCCTTGGCCCCTCCCCGAACCTCGCGGTCTCCGGTCCCTCCTTGCGCTTCGCGGTCTCCTGCCGTTCCTCGGACCTCACGGACCCGGCCGTTCCCTCTGGCCCCGCGGTCCCCGGCCGCTCCTGGTCGGACGCCCGAGACACCCGCCCCTTCACACGGCCTTCCGCGTAACCCGTAACCCCTCACAGACACCCTGACGTAGCGGCGAACTTGCGTACAAAGCACCCAGGGCAAAGGCCCGGCGACTCGGAAGAGTCGCCGGGCCTTCGGCATTGCGCGGCCCCGAGCCTTCCTCCGCGCCTCGCGCACCGGCTCCCTCAGCAGGGGCTGCGCGTCACGATGGCCCGTGTGCCACGACCCCGCATGTGCCACGACCGCATGTGTGCCACGGCAGCCGACGCCCGCGATGGCGCCCACCCCCTCGTGAGGATCCCGCACGGGACACGCAAAAGACCCCCGACCGTGAATGGTCGAGGGTCTTCATGCTGTGGGGCTAACAGGATTTGAACCTGTGGCCTCATCCTTATCAGGGATGCGCTCTAACCAACTGAGCTATAGCCCCGCCGCGCTTTGCGGTGTGTGTCCCGCGCGCTGACCTCTGAAGATTAGCGCACGACGCGGCCAGTCCCAAAATCGATAGTCAGAGGGCGTTTGAACGGACCCTCACTCGTCCTCGGCGAGGGTCAGCTCCACGCCGCCGACGAAGCCGGCGGAGAGGTTGTAGATGAACGCTCCGAGGGTCGCCAGGGCCGTCGCGAGGACCACGTCGATGACCGCGATGATCGACGTGAACAGCAGGACGTGCGGGAGCGAGAGGAACGACTGGAGATCGAAGCCGTTGGACTCGTTCGAGCCGGTCGCCTCGGAGATCGTGCCGCCGACGGTCGAGAAGACGCCCATCGCGTCCATGACCATCCACAGCACCGAGGCCGCCACGATCGTGCAGATGCCGAGCGCGATGGAGAGCAGGAAACTGACCTTCATCACCGACCACGGGTCGGCCTTGGCCACCCGCAGCCGCGCCTTGCGCGTGCGCGGGGTCGTGCGCGCCCCGGTGCGCGGCCGGCGGACGGCGCCCGACGGTGGCTGCGCCGGGTACGCCTGCGGCGGGTGATACGGCTGCGCGGGCTGCTGCCCCTGCCGCTCGCCCGGCAGCGGTGATGCCGCCGCCGGGGGCGATACCGGCGGCGCGCCCGGGGTCACGGGCGCCCCGGCCGGGGCCGCCTGCCCGCCCGCGTACTGCTGGGCCTGCTGGCCTCGGGTGTCCGTCACAGTTCCCCCCTGGGATCCATGAGAGTCATGGGAGTCAGTCTCATCCATGGCGGTGCCACGGCCGCCGTCCGTTTCCGTACCGGTCGATCCGGCGCCCGTGGCTCCGCTCACGACGACTCACTCCTCGCGCTACTCGGCCGAGGACGGCTCGCCCTCTTCCGTACCGATGACCTCGACGCCTTCGGCGGTCTCGTCCACGGCGTCGTCGCCGTCGACTTCCTCCGCCTCGCGGCCGGCCTCGGCGTTACGAGCGATGCCGACCACGGCATCGCGCTTGCCCAGGTTGATCAGTTGGACGCCCATGGTGTCACGGCCCGTCTCCCTGACCTCGTTGACTCGCGTACGAATCACACCACCGGACAGTGTGATGGCGAGGATCTCGTCGGTCTCCTCGACCACCAGCGCGCCGACGAGGGAGCCGCGGTCCTCGACGATCTTGGCGGCCTTGATACCGAGGCCGCCGCGACCCTGGACGCGGTACTCGTCGACGGCGGTCCGCTTCGCGTACCCACCGTCTGTGGCAGTGAACACGAACGTACCGGGTCGAACAACATTCATCGAGAGCAGCTCATCGCTCTCGCGGAAACTCATTCCCTTGACGCCCGAGGTCGCACGGCCCATCGGTCGCAAAGCGTCATCCGTCGCCGTGAACCTGATCGACTGCGCCTTCTTGCTGATCAGGAGCAGATCGTCCTCGGCGGATACGAGTTCGGCTCCGATCAGTTCGTCATCGGATCCGTCCTCCGTCTCACGAAGGTTGATCGCGATGACGCCGCCCGCGCGGGGCGAATCGTAATCCTTGAGAGGCGTCTTCTTGACCAGTCCGCCCTTGGTGGCCAGCACCAGATAGGGCGCCGCCTCGTAGTCGCGGATCGCGAGGATCTCGGCGATCGCCTCGTCCGGCTGGAAGGCCAGCAGGTTGGCGACGTGCTGGCCGCGTGCGTCACGGCCGGCGTCCGGGAGCTCGTACGCCTTGGCGCGGTAGACCCGGCCCTTGTTCGTGAAGAACAGCAGCCAGTGGTGCGTCGTCGACACGAAGAAGTGGTCGACGATGTCGTCCTGCTTCAGCTTCGTGCCGCGGACGCCCTTGCCGCCCCGCTTCTGCGAGCGGTAGTCCTCCGTCTTGGTGCGCTTGATGTAGCCACCGCGCGTGATGGTGACGACGATGTCCTCTTCGGCGATCAGGTCCTCGATGGACATGTCACCGTCGAAGGGCACCAGCTTGGAGCGGCGGTCGTCGCCGAACTTCTCGACGATCGCGGCGAGCTCCTCGCTGATGATGCCGCGCTGACGCACCGGCGAGGCGAGGATCGCGTTGTACTCGCGGATCTTGGCCTGGAGCTCGTCGTGCTCCTGGATGATCTTCTGGCGCTCCAGGGCGGCGAGCCGGCGAAGCTGCATCTCGAGGATCGCGTTGGCCTGGATCTCGTCGATCTCCAGGAGGCCCATCAGGCCCTCTCGAGCGATCTCCACGGTGTCACTGCGCCGGATGAGGGCGATGACCTCGTCGATGGCGTCCAGGGCCTTCAGGAGGCCACGCAGGATGTGCGCGCGCTCCTCGGCCTTGCGCAGCCGGAACTTCGTACGGCGGACGATGACCTCGATCTGGTGCGTCACCCAGTGGCGGATGAACGCGTCCAGGGAGAGGGTGCGCGGCACACCGTCGACGAGCGCCAGCATGTTCGCGCCGAAGTTCGTCTGCAGGTCGGTGTGCTTGTAGAGGTTGTTCAGGACGACCTTGGCGACGGCGTCCCGCTTGAGCACGATCACGAGCCGCTGGCCGGTACGGGAGCTGGTCTCGTCCCGGACGTCCGCGATGCCGCCGACCTTGCCGTCCTTGACCAGGTCGGCGATCTTCTGGGCGAGGTTGTCGGGGTTGACCTGGTACGGGAGTTCGGTCACCACCAGGCACTGGCGGTTCTGGATCTCCTCGACGTCGACGACCGCGCGCATCGTGATGGAGCCACGGCCCGTGCGGTACGCCTCCTCGATGCCCTTGCGGCCCACCACCAGGGCGCCACTCGGGAAATCGGGGCCCTTGATGCGCTCGATCAGGGCGTCCAGGAGCTCCTCGTGGGAGGCCTCGGGGTTCTCCAGGTACCACTGGGCGCCGGCCGCGACCTCGCGCAGGTTGTGCGGCGGGATGTTGGTGGCCATACCGACCGCGATGCCCGCCGAGCCGTTGATCAGCAGGTTCGGGAAGCGGGCCGGCAGGACCGTCGGCTCCTGGTTGCGGCCGTCGTAGTTGTCCGTGAAGTCGACGGTGTCCTCGTCGATGTCGCGGACCATCTCCATGGACAGCGGCTTCAGCTTGCACTCGGTGTACCGCATGGCGGCGGCCGGGTCGTTGCCGGGAGAGCCGAAGTTGCCGTTGGAGTCCACCAGCGGCATCCGCATCGACCACGGCTGCGCGAGGCGGACCAGCGCGTCGTAGATCGAGGAGTCGCCGTGCGGGTGGTAGGTGCCCATGACGTCGCCGACGACGCGGGCGCACTTGTAGAAGCCCTTCTCGGGCCGGTAGCCGCCGTCGTACATGGCGTACAGGACGCGGCGGTGGACGGGCTTGAGACCGTCCCGCACGTCGGGCAGCGCGCGCGACACGATGACGGACATCGCGTAGTCGAGGTACGAGCGCTGCATCTCCGTCTCGAGCCCGACGGGCTCGATGCGCAGGATGATGTCGCCGTCTTCAGGAGTGCTCGAAGTATTCTCGTCGGTCATTGCTGGTGAAGATCCTTTCTGACGCGGTCAGCTGAGACCGACTCAGATGTCGAGGAAGCGGACGTCCTTGGCGTTGCGCTGGATGAACGCGCGGCGCGCCTCGACGTCCTCGCCCATGAGGACCGAGAACAGGTCGTCTGCCTGGGCGGCGTCGTCGAGCGTGACCTGGCCGAGCACGCGGTGCTCCTGGTCCATGGTCGTGATGCGCAGTTCCTCGGCGTTCATCTCACCGAGACCCTTGAAGCGCTGGATCGAGTCCTCGCGGACACGCTTGCCCGCCTGGCGGCCCAGCTCGATCAGCGCGTCGCGCTCACGGTCCGAGTACGCGTACTCGAAGTCGTCCCGGCCCCACTTGATCTTGTAGAGCGGCGGGCGGGACAGGAACACGTGCCCGGCCTCGACGAGGGGCCGCATGAAGCGGAACAGGAAGGTCAGCAGCAGGGTGTTGATGTGCTGGCCGTCGACGTCGGCGTCCGCCATCAGAATGATCTTGTGATAGCGGAGCTTCGCGATGTCGAAGTCCTCGTGGACTCCGGTGCCGAAGGCGGAGATCAGCGCCTGGATCTCCTGGTTCTGCAGGATCTTGTCGATCCGCGCCTTCTCGACGTTGAGGATCTTTCCCCGGATCGGGAGGATCGCCTGGTACTGCGGGTTACGGCCGGACTTGGCCGAGCCGCCGGCGGAGTCGCCCTCGACGATGAAGATCTCGCACTTGATGGGGTCGTTCGACTGGCAGTCGGAGAGCTTGCCCGGCAGGGACGCCGACTCCAGCAGGCCCTTGCGGCGGGTGAGGTCACGCGCCTTGCGGGCCGCCACGCGCGCGGTGGCCGCCTGGATGGACTTGCGGATGATGTCCGCGGCCTCGTTCGGGTTGCGGTCCAGCCAGTCGTTGAGGTGCTCGTAGACCGCCTTCTGGACGAAGGTCTTCGCCTCCGTGTTGCCCAGCTTGGTCTTGGTCTGGCCCTCGAACTGGGGCTCGCTCAGCTTGACCGAGATGATCGCGGTCAGACCCTCGCGGATGTCGTCGCCCGTGAGGTTGTCGTCCTTCTCGCGAAGCAGCTTCTTGTCGCGCGCGTACTTGTTGATGAGCGAGGTCAGCGCCGCACGGAAGCCTTCCTCGTGCGTACCGCCCTCGTGGGTGTGGATGATGTTGGCGAAGGAGTACACGCCCTCGCTGTAGCCGCTGTTCCACTGCATCGCGACCTCGAGGGACAGGCTCTTTTCCTTGTCCTCCGCTTCGAGGTCGATGACGGTGGGGTGCACCACGTCTCCCTTGCGGGAGTTGAGGTACGTCACGTAGTCGACGATGCCGCCCTCGTAGTGGTACGTGACGAACCTGACCTCGTCCTTCTCGTCCGCACCCGCCTCGTCCGCACCCACTGTGGCCTTCGCCACCTCGCGCTCATCAGTGAGTTTGATCGTCAAACCCTTGTTGAGGAACGCCATCTCCTGGAAGCGCCGCGAGAGCGTCTCGAAGGAGTACTCGGTGGTCTCGAAGATGTCGGGATCGGCCCAGAAGGTGACCGACGTGCCGGTGTCCTCGACCGCCTCGTGCTTGGCCAGCGGGGCCGTGGGAACACCGAGCTTGTAGTCCTGCGTCCAGCGGTGGCCCTCGGTCCTGACCTCGACCGAGACCTTGCTCGACAGGGCGTTCACGACGGAGACGCCGACGCCGTGCAGACCGCCGGAGACCGCGTAGCCGCCGCCGCCGAACTTGCCGCCCGCGTGCAGGACCGTCAGCACGACCTCCAGGGCCGGCTTGCCCTCGGACGGGACGATGCCCACCGGGATGCCGCGGCCGTTGTCGATGACGCGCACGCCGCCGTCGTGGAGGATCGTGACGTCGATCGTGTCCGCGTGGCCGGCCAGCGCCTCGTCGACGGAGTTGTCGACGACCTCCTGCACCAGGTGGTGCAGGCCTCGCTCACCGGTCGAGCCGATGTACATACCGGGTCGCTTGCGGACCGCGTCCAGACCCTCGAGGACGGTGATGGCACTGGCGTCGTACGAGGCTGTGACCTCGCCGTTTGCGCCGACGTCGGTGGACGGGATGTTCTCGTTGGGGTTGCCGGAATCGGCCACGAAGCGCCCTTTCTGGCACAGCACAAGCCGAACTCCCGGCGGGTGGCCGGAGCGGCTGCGGCGTGTTGCGGTGGTAAGCCTTGGTCAGCGTTGCTCGGTGCGTCCCACTAGTGGGGCGGGATTAGCTTCCAGTCTACCGGTAGCGCCGACAGTGATGGGGGTTTGCCGGTACCTGAGTCCGCATGTGCCGCCCTGAACCGGTCTCGCCCGACTCCCCATATGCGGACCCGGGCCCAAAGAGGCTTACAGCGGCACTCAGCGCTTCGGGGTGTCAACCCTTGGCTACTGACGAGTCAGGTCGAAGTCCGCCATTGCGTGCGGTTACCCGCGGCGGTCGGACGGAGCCCGTCGAGGGGCGTCCTGCCGGACGGCCGCGGGTAACTCCGGCCAGGGCCTGATACGCCTCTGACCAGGGACGATCGCTGGTTTGTCAGATCAGTCGGCAGGGGTGGCGGGGTGCCGCGCGACCCACCGGCCGCCGCCACGACGAACCCGGGAGAACAGTGAGTCACCCGCGAGCGGGGTCGGCGAAGGGATCGAAGGCGCGACGAGTGGTCACCGCCTCCGGCGTACGGCGACCGCGCGCACACCGATCGCGGGCCCGACGCGACCGGGCTCCGCCGCGGGCGGCGGCCCGAATTCGTTCGCTGTCAGCGGGATCCGCGGCCCGGCGTGGTCACGATCACCGACGGCCCGGCGCCGTCCGAGCCGGCCGCGCCGCACGGTCTGCCGCGGTGGCGAGGTGTCACGGTGGCGCGGTGGCGGTTTGTCGCGCGTCAGATCAGCCGCAGGCACGAGCGGCCGCGGCCGGCGGTCCGGAATCCCTCACGATCACCGGCGGCCGGAGGCAAGGTCGAAGGCGCGGTCGACGGTCTGAGCGTCTTCCGCGTCGTCCGCGGGTACCGCGACGCCGGTCACCGTCAGCGGTGAGCGGCGTCCGGGCGCGTGGCTGTCGTCCGCGGCCGGGCCCGTCGTGGTCCGCCGGTCACCCGTAGGTGTCGCCGGGACCCGTGCTGCCCGGGGCGCGCAACGGCCCGTACCGGCGCGGGGGACCCGTCGGCCCCTGGACCTTGAGCAGGCGCACGGTGCCGTGGCCTAGGTCCTGGTTCAGCCGCGCGACCAACTGCGGTGCCAGCAGGCGCAGCTGGGTCGCCCAGGCCGTCGAGTCGCACTGCACCGTCAGCACCCGTTCGGCCGGGTCGTCGTCGTAGCGCAGCGGAACGCAGTGCTTGGCCAGGTCGTCGCCGACGATCTGCGGCCAGCGGCCCATCACACCGCCCACCGCGGCCGGGGCCTCCCAGCCGCGCTCGCTGAGCAGCCGGTTGATGGCGGCGCCGAGCGCCATGGGATCGCGTCCGTCGGCACCCGAGCCGGAACGCAGGCCGCCGCCGCGCCGCGCCTGCTTCTTCTGCTGGGCCGCGTCCCCACGCGCGCGTGCCTGCTCCTTCGCGGCGCGCAGCGCCACGCGCGCGAGGTCGACGCCGGACGGCTCGGGGGTCTGCTTGCGGGGTTCGGCGCCGGACGTGCCCCCGGAACCCGTTCCCGATGTGTTCTCCGTCATACGCGCTCCACCGTGCCCTCGGACACGGCGTACCGCGTCCCGGCCAGAACATCCGGTACGTCGTCGTCCACGGCGGCCGTCACGAGCACCTGCTCGCCGGGCGCGACAAGTTCCGCGAGGCGCTCGCGCCTGCGGGTGTCCAGCTCCGCGAAGACGTCGTCGAGGATCAGCACCGGCTCATTGCCCTCGGCCCTGAGCAGGTCGTACGAGGCCAGGCGCAGCGCCAGCGCGTACGACCAGGACTCGCCGTGGGAGGCGTATCCCTTGGCTGGCAGCTGACCGAGTTTGAGGACCAGATCGTCCCGATGGGGCCCTACGAGGGTCACACCGCGCTCGATCTCCGGCTTGCGTGCCTCTTCCATGGCCGCCATCAGCTGGGCGTAGAGCTCCTCGCGGGCGTGGCCCACGATGCCGGGCGAGGACGCCTTGTACTCCAGGGCGACGGGCCCTCCGCCCGGCGCCAGCTGCTCGTAGGCCTTGTCGGCCAGCGGTTGGAGGGCGGCGACCAGGTCGAGCCGCTGGGCCAGCAGCTCGGCACCCACGCGCGCGAGGTGCTGGTCCCACACGTCGAGCGTGGACAGGTCCATGGTGCGGCCGCCGTGCCGGCGGGCCAGCGCGGCCGACTTCAGGAGGGTGTTGCGCTGCTTGAGGACCCGGTCGTAGTCGGACCGGACGCCCGCCATGCGCGGGGAGCGGGCGGTGATCAGCTCGTCGAGGAACCGGCGTCGCTCTCCGGGGTCGCCCTTGACGAGGGCGAGGTCCTCGGGGGCGAACAGGACGGTTCGCACGATGCCGAGTACGTCACGGGGTCTGGCCTGGGAGGACCTGTTGATGCGGGCGCGGTTGGCCTTGCCGGGATTCAGCTCCAGCTCGATGAGCTGCTGGCGCTCTCCCTGGCGGACGTTGGCCCGGATGATCGCCCGGTCGGCGCCCATACGGACGAGCGGCGCGTCGGAGGAGACGCGGTGGCTGCCGAGGGTCGCGAGATAGCCGACCGCCTCGACCAGGTTCGTCTTGCCCTGTCCGTTGGGACCCACGAACGCGGTGACGCCCGGGTCGAGCGGGACCTCGACCCGGGCGTACGAGCGGTAGTCGGCCAGCGACAGATGCGTGACGTGCATGGTCGTTCGCCGACCTCCCCCAGCATGGTGTTTCGGGTTGTCCCCGGGGTCCGGGCCGGACCCCGGTTCTCGGGTTTCGTCCCCGGCTGTGGACAACCGGGTCACCCCGGGTGCGGAGAACCCGGGGCGTCGATCAGGCCTTCTCGACGGCGTGGCCGCCGAACTGGTTGCGCAGCGCCGCGATCATCTTCATCTGCGGCGAGTCGTCCTGCCGCGAGGCGAAGCGGGCGAAGAGCGACGCGGTGATCGCGGGAAGCGGCACCGCGTGGTCGATGGCGGCCTCCACGGTCCACCGGCCCTCGCCGGAGTCCTGTGCATAGCCCTTGAGCTTCTCGAGGTGCTCGTCCTCGTCCAGCGCGTTGACGGCGAGGTCGAGCAGCCAGGAGCGGATGACCGTGCCTTCCTGCCAGGAGCGGAAGACCTCACGTACGTCGGTGACGGAGTCGACCTTCTCCAGGAGCTCCCAGCCCTCGGCGTAGGCCTGCATCATGGCGTACTCGATGCCGTTGTGGACCATCTTCGCGAAGTGGCCCGCGCCGACCTTGCCCGCGTGCACCGCTCCGAAGTCACCCTCGGGCTTGAGCGCGTCGAAGACCGGCTGCACCTTGGCGACGTGCTCGGCGTGGCCGCCGTACATCAGCGCGTAGCCGTTCTCCAGGCCCCAGACGCCGCCGGAGACGCCGCAGTCGACGAAACCGATGCCCTTGATGCCCAGCTCGACGGCGTGCTTCTCGTCGTCCGTCCAGCGTGAGTTGCCGCCGTCCACGACGACGTCGCCGGGCTCCAGCAGGGCGGCCAGCTCGTCGACGGTGGACTGGGTGGCGGCGCCCGCCGGGACCATGACCCACACCACGCGCGGGCTCTTGAGCTTGCCCACGAGTTCTTCCAGGCTGTGGACATCGGCGAGGTCCGGGTTGCGGTCGTATCCGATGACGGTGTGACCTGCGCGGCGGATCCGCTCGCGCATGTTGCCGCCCATCTTGCCGAGGCCGACGAGACCGAGCTCCATCAGTTGTTCCTTAAGGGTTGCGACGTGGCGTGAGGGCACTCTCGTACCTGGGTCCGAGCCTAGACCTGGGGGTACCACCCACGCCTTTCGGGCACCGGGGGAACACACGCACATCTGTGGGCATAGCCGCTCAGACGTATGCCCTACCCGCGGTGCGGCCCGCCGGGCCCTGGGGACCGGCGGGCTCCGGGGTCAGCCGGACAGGCGCACCGGCATGATCAGGTACTTGTATGCCTCGTCCGCCTCGGCGTCCACGGCGGGCCTGCCGCTCAGCAGCGCGGGCTTCGTGGACGTCGTGAAGGAGAGCTGGGCCACGGGCGAGTCGATGGCACTCAGGCCGTCGAGCAGGAACGTCGGGTTGAAGGCGATCGAGACGTCGTCGCCCTCCAGCTGGGCGTCGACCCTTTCCACAGCCTGTGCGTCGTCGCTGGAGCCGGCCTCCAGGATCAGCACGCCCTGCTCGAAACTCAGCCGCACCGGGGTGTTCCGCTCGGCGACCAGGGCCACACGCTTGACGGCCTCCACGAAGGGGGCGGTCTCGATGACGGCGATGGAGTTGAACTCCGTCGGGAACAGCGAGCGGTACTTCGGAAGGTCGCCTTCGAGCAGTCGGGTGGTCGTACGCCGCCCGGCACCCTCGAAGCCGATCAGGCCCTCGCCCGCGCCGGAGCCGGACAGCGCCAGGATCACGCTGTCGCCGCTCGTGAGGGCCTTGGCGGTGTCCAGGAGCGTCTTGGCGGGCACCAGGGCGACCGCGGACGCCTCCGGGTCCTCCGGCTTCCACAGGAACTCGCGGACCGCGAAGCGGTAGCGGTCGGTGGACGCCAGGGTGACCTTGTCGCCCTCGATCTCGATGCGCACACCGGTGAGCACGGGGAGCGTGTCGTCGCGCCCGGCGGCGATGGCCACCTGGGCGGCGGCCGAGGCGAAGACCTCACCGGGGACGGTGCCGGTGGCCGACGGCATCTGGGGCAGTGCCGGGTACTCCTCCACAGGAAGGGTGTGGAGGGTGAACCGCGAGGAGCCGCAGACCACGGTCGCCCGTACACCGTCTGTGGAAATCTCCACCGGCCGGTTGGGGAGCGCCCGGCAGATGTCCGCGAGGAGGCGGCCGGACACGAGGACCGTGCCCTCCTCGTCGATCTCCGCGTCCACGGAGACCCTCGCCGAGACCTCGTAGTCAAAGCTGGAGAGGCTCAGTGCGCCCTCCTCGGCCTTCAGAAGAAGGCCGGCGAGGACAGGCGCCGGCGGACGGGCCGGGAGGCTGCGTGCCGCCCAGGCCACTGCCTCCGCGAGTACGTCGCGTTCCACCCGGATCTTCACCGTTGCCGCCTCCGTCTGTTGCCGGCGCTCTCGCCCTGCTGGCCTTCGTCGTCTCACTCGGTGTCGCTCGGACCGTTGAAGGGGAAGGACACCGGGGAACAGTCTGACGCACCGCGCTGACAGTCGGTGCCTCTCGGGGTCAAGTCGTGCCGAGCGGCACTTGGGCCTCCGAGGGCAAGTTGTGCACAGCCCCCACTTCGAAACGGTTCTCAAGCTATCTCTAGTTGGTCTTAGTAGTAGGGCCTGTGGAAACCGTGGATAACCCCGTTTTCGCAGCTCAGAGGCGATTTTTTGTCCACTGGCCCTGTGGGTGGAGGCGGTGGACAACCGGGGGTATCTGTGGACGACGAAAAGTTCTGCACACTCGATCCACAGCTTGGGGTCACTTCTCCCCAGCGTCGTCCCCAGCTTTGCCCGTGTTCCCCACAGCCCAATCAGGCACCTTGGTGTGACGCCTTTCACTCGACGCGGTGAGAGTGCGCGGCGCGTTGCCGAACAGTGGACAGAGGTGTGGAGAAGCTAGGGATCACTGGGGACAACGGGCCCCGGCCTGTGGGTCACCGGTGGACAACTTCGCGTACGGCTTGTGGATCCTTTCTTCGTCCACAGGCTGTGGATAGTCTTTGTCCACGAATCCACAGGCGGTTGACCTGGTCTGATGGTCTTTCAACAGTGCTTCCTGTGGAAACTATCTGGACAACTTCCCAGTCCCCAGGGTGTGGACGGAAGAAAGTCACCACATCTGTGGAGAGTGGCCGTAACCAGGCTCGGATTCGAACAGCAGGTGTCGGGCCGGTAGCGGTGAAAGCGAGGCGGGAACCCTCGGAAACGGGGCCCGAACCTCTCAAGAAGCGTGAACGAAGCTCCCGGAGGGTGTGTTCGGACCTCTTGGAGCGTGCGGCTGAGCTGTTCCGGGAACGGCGAAGGGCGCCCCGGGAGGATGTCCCGGGGCGCCCTCAGACGCGTACGACTGCTTCTTGGTCTGGCGGAGCAGTTCTGACCGGCCGCCCCTGAGCGAGCGTGCCGGCCACGACCGCGAAGTCGGGGCCGGCGTCGGCTCGGTGGCGGCCTCCGTCAGCCGTTCTTGATGCGGTTCGTGAGCTCGGTGACCTGGTTGTAGATGGAGCGGCGCTCGGCCATCAGCGCGCGGATCTTGCGGTCGGCGTGCATCACGGTCGTGTGGTCGCGGCCGCCGAACTGCGCGCCGATCTTCGGCAGCGACAGATCGGTGAGCTCACGGCACAGGTACATGGCGATCTGGCGTGCCGTCACCAGGACGCGGCTGCGCGAGGACCCGCACAGGTCGTCCACCGTGAGCCCGAAGTAGTCGGCGGTGGCCGCCATGATCGCGGTCGCGGTGATCTCGGGGGCCGAGTCCTCGCCGCCGGGGATCAGGTCCTTGAGGACGATCTCCGTCAGACCGAGGTCCACCGGCTGCCGGTTGAGCGACGCGAACGCCGTCACCCGGATCAGCGCGCCCTCCAGCTCGCGGATGTTGCGCGAGATCCGGGACGCGATGAACTCCAGCACCTCCGGCGGGGCGTTGAGCTGCTCCTGCACCGCCTTCTTACGAAGGATGGCGATACGGGTCTCCAGCTCGGGCGGCTGGACGTCGGTGATCAGACCCCACTCGAAACGGTTCCGCAGCCGGTCCTCCAGCGTGACCAGCTGCTTGGGCGGCCGGTCGCTGGAGAGCACGATCTGCTTGTTCGCGTTGTGGAGCGTGTTGAAGGTGTGGAAGAACTCCTCCTGTGTCGACTCCTTGTCCGCGAGGAACTGGATGTCGTCGACGAGCAGGATGTCCATCTCCCGGTACCGCTTGCGGAAGCTGTCGCCCTTGCCGTCGCGGATGGAGTTGATGAACTCGTTGGTGAACTCCTCCGAGCTCACGTACCGCACCCGTGTGCCCGGGTAGAGGCTGCGCGCGTAGTGCCCGATCGCGTGCAGCAGGTGCGTCTTGCCCAGGCCCGACTCCCCGTAGATGAAGAGGGGGTTGTACGCCTTCGCCGGCGCCTCGGCGACGGCCACGGCGGCCGCGTGCGCGAACCGGTTCGAGGCGCCGATCACGAACGTGTCGAAGAGGTACTTCGGGTTCAGCCGCGCGGTGGGCTCGCCCGGGCCCGAAGCCGACGCGGGCTGCGTGGCCTTGGACCCGGGGGCACCGCCCGAGGACGACAGCGAAGGGCCGCCCCTGCGCCCCTGACCGCCGCCGGAGAGGTCCTGCAGATCACGGCGGTCGGAACGCTGGTCGTAGTCCTGGCGCTGCTGCTCGTAGGGCGAGCGGTCCATGGACTGCGGCCGGTAGTCCTGGGGCGGCGAGGCGTAGGGGTCCCGCTCCGGGAAGCCGAGGCGCTGCTGCTGCCAGCCGTAGTCGTCCTGGGAGTGGCGCGGCCAGGCGCCCGGCTCAGGGCGCTGGTAGTCCGGGTACGCGGGACGGGCGGTCGGCAGCTGGTCGCCCGGGGCACCGGGCAGCGGTTCGGCGCGGCCGCCGCGGTGGTCGTCGGCGCGGTGGCGGCCGTACCCCTCGTATCCGTCGCGACGGGAGTCGTACGGACTGCGGTCCTCGCGCCCCTGCGGCTCGTACGTGTTGCGGTCGTCACGGCCCTGACCGCCGCCGTCGTAGGCGCCGCGGTCGTCCCGTCCCTGGCCCTCGTACGCGCTCCGGTCGTCGCGGTTCTGGCCGCCCTCGTACGTGCCGCGGTCGTCGCGGGCCTGACCGGCGTCGTAGGCGCTCCGGTCGTCGCGTCCCTGGTTCTCGTACGGGTCACGGCCCTGGCCCGGCCCGCCGGGGAGCTCGGGCTCCTCGTAGCGGGGCGGGGCGGGCGAGGAGGGCTCGCCCGCGGAGTCGTCGACCGTGATGGCGATACGGATGGGGCGGCCGCACTCGCGGCTCAGCGTCTCGCTGACGATCGGAGCGAGCCGGCCCTCCAGTACGTTCTTCGCGAACTCGTTGGGGACGGCGAGCAGAGCGGTGTCCGCGACCAGCGCCAGGGGCTGGCAGCGCTTGATCCAGTGCTCGTCCTTCGCCTCGACACCCTGCCCGCGGCCCTCGCCCAGAAGTTGTTCCAGTACGCGTGGCCACACTGCGGCAAGATCGGCAGGTACGTCAGCCACGGGGCACGCTCTCTCACGGGTCCCACGAACGTGTGGTTCTGGGAACAGGTTGGGAAGTCAGTCGCTTGGGGCGGGGAGGAACAAAACCGCTGGGGCGGTGAGAAGGGAACGAATCGGAGTTCAGCCACGGTAGTCAGGGCGACCGGTGCGGTTCAAGTTGTTGTCCCCAGCCTGTGGATAGTGTCTCCTGTCAGAGACTGGTTTGACCGGATGGCGTAGCCGCGCGTACCGTAACCAGGTCGAGTTGTCGATGGCTGCTGCCGCCTGCCTCCGATGGGCACAGATCGCGAAGAGTGATCGGGAAGCGGTGCACTCGGGCGTAATGCGAGTTTCCTCGTGGGCGCACGGTGACAGCCAGGACGGCACCCCGCCACCACCGATTCTTTCTGGAGCCCCCTAGTGAGCAAGCGCACCTTCCAGCCGAACAACCGTCGTCGCGCCAAGACCCATGGCTTCCGCCTGCGGATGCGCACCCGTGCCGGCCGCGCGATTCTCGCGAACCGCCGTGGCAAGGGTCGCGCCAGCCTGTCCGCCTGATTACTTACAGGTCATGATCTCGTGCTGCCTACCGAGCATCGGCTGAGGCGGCGCGAAGACTTCGCGACCGCGGTACGCCGAGGACGCCGGGCCGGACGCCCGCTTCTCGTCGTCCATCTACGTAGCGGTGCAACGGACCCGCACGCGCCTGGGGAGAGCGCTCCCTCGACGCGTGCGGGTTTCGTCGTGAGCAAAGCCGTGGGCGGAGCGGTCGTACGCAACAAGGTGAAGCGCAGACTTCGCCATCTGATGCGCGACCGAGTCGCCCTGTTGCCCCCCGGTAGCCTGGTAGTCGTACGAGCGCTGCCCGGTGCGGGTGACGCCGACCATGAACAGCTGGCCCGAGACCTGGATGCCGCCCTGCAGCGGCTGCTGGGAGGGGGCGCGCGATGAAGTACCCACTGCTTGCTCTCATCAAGCTGTACCAGTGGACGATCAGCCCGTTGCTCGGGCCGGTCTGCAAGTACTACCCGTCGTGCTCCCGATACGGCTACACAGCCATCGACCGGCACGGTGCGATCAAGGGAACGGCACTTACCGCCTGGCGCATCCTCCGGTGCAATCCGTGGTCGCTGGGCGGTGTGGACCATGTTCCGCAACGCAAGCGTCCGCGGTGGCACGAATTGCTGCGTAACGCCTGGCGTGCACGCAAGGGCGGGACCTCCGCCGCCGAACCGGCCACCGGGGAGACCACTGCCCCGAGCCCGGCCGCCGAGACCCCGTCCCATGCTCAAGGAGCTTGATTAGTGGACACGATTGCCAGCCTTTTCAGCTTCATCACGACACCTGTTTCCTGGGTCATCGTCCAGTTCCATGCCGTGTACGGGAAGATCTTCGGTCCCGACACCGGCTGGGCCTGGGGCTTGTCCATCGTGTCCCTGGTGGTTCTGATCCGTATCTGCCTGATCCCGCTCTTTGTGAAGCAGATCAAGGCCACCCGGGCCATGCAGACACTGCAGCCCGAGATGAAGAAGATCCAGGAGCGCTACAAGAACGACAAGCAGCGCCAGTCCGAAGAGATGATGAAGCTGTACAAGGACACGGGTACCAACCCGCTCTCCTCGTGCCTTCCCATCCTGGCGCAGTCGCCGTTCTTCTTCGCCCTGTACCACGTGCTCAACGGCATCGCGACGGGCAAGACGATCGGCGTCCTCGACGATCAGCTGCTCGCCAGCGCGCGTAAGGCACACATCTTCGGCGCCCCGCTCGCGGCGAAGTTCACCGACAGCGCCGAGACGGTCCACCAGCTCGGCGCCACGCTGATGGACGTCCGCGTCGTCACCGCGATCATGATCGTGCTGATGTCGGGCTCGCAGTTCTACACCCAGCGTCAGCTGATGACGAAGAACGTCGACACCACGGTGAAGACGCCCTTCATGCAGCAGCAGAAGATGCTGATGTACGTCTTCCCGGTGATGTTCGCCTTCTTCGGCATCCGGTTCCCCGTCGGTGTCCTCATCTACTGGCTGACCACCAACGTGTGGACCATGGGCCAGCAGATGTACGTCATCCGCAACAACCCGACGCCGGGTTCGAAGGCTCAGGCCGCTTACCTGGAGCGTCTGCAGAAGCACGTCACGAGCCACGGCAAGACGCGTCGCCGCAGCGAGAAGGCCATCGTCAAGGCCATCGTCGCCAAGGGTCGCGACCGCAACGAGTTCGAGCGCAAGTTCATCAACAGCCTGACCAAGGCGGGCCTCGTGGCCCAGCCCGACGGCCTTGTGGTGACGGGCGAGAACGCGGTGGTCATCGAGTCCGAGGACGGCACCACGACGACCACCGCGGCTGCCGCTCCCAAGCGTCAGCAGCCGAAGCGGCAGTCCAAGTCGCAGCGCCAGTCGGGCGTGGCGTCCGCCGGCGCCCCGGCGGACGAGTCGGAGCCGAAGACCTCGCTGACCAAGTCCGACGAGCCGCAGGATGCCAAGCCCTCCGCCGCAAAGCCGGCCCCTGGAAGCGGTAACACGCCCGGCGCCGGTACCCGCAGCAAGGCCCAGTCCGGACAGCGCAAGGGCCCGCAGCGGCCCAAGTCCCCGTCCAAGAAGTAAGAAGGAGTCCATCCCGTGACGGAAGGCACCACCTCCGCCGCCGCTGAGGGCGACACCCTGACCCGCCTGGAGCAGGAGGGCGAGATCGCGGCGGACTACCTCGAAGGTCTGCTCGACATCGCCGATCTCGACGGCGACATCGACATGGACGTCGAGGCCGACCGCGCCGCTGTCTCGATCATCAGCGACTCGGGCGGCCGAGACCTGAACAAGCTGGTCGGCCGGGACGGCGAGGTGCTGGAGGCGCTCCAGGAGCTCACGCGTCTGGCCGTGCACCGGGAGACCGGGGACCGCAGCCGGCTGATGCTGGACATCGCGGGGTTCCGGGCCAAGAAGCGCGAGGAGCTCTCCGAGCTGGGTGCCAAGGCCGCCGCCGAGGTCAAGAGCTCCGGTGAGCCGGTGAAGATGGACCCGATGACGCCCTTCGAGCGCAAGGTGGTGCACGACGCGGTCAAGGCCGCGGGCCTGCGCAGCGAGTCCGAGGGCGAGGAGCCGCAGCGCTTCGTCGTCGTGCTCCCCGCCTGATCGGTACGTACGTTCTTTCGGCCCCGTCTGTTGCGCAGGCGGGGCCGAATTTTGTCAGCCTGATAGTCCTGGTGATCAGCGCCGAGTGCGCTTGAGCGGTACGGAAGGACGGTCCCCCGTGACGGAGGCAGCGGAGCTTCCCCCCGCGCCCGAGCAGGCGCGCGAGGTATTCGGTGATCGCTTCGCGGACGCGGTCCGGTACGCGGAACTGCTGGCCGAGGCGGGAGTGCAGCGCGGGCTGATCGGCCCCCGTGAAGTGCCCCGGCTGTGGGAGCGGCACCTGCTGAACTGCGCGGTGCTCTCCGAGGTCGTGCCCGAGGGCGTGACCGTGTGCGATGTCGGTTCCGGTGCCGGACTGCCCGGCATTCCGCTGGCGCTTGTCCGGGAGGACCTCAAGATCACGCTGCTTGAGCCCCTGCTGCGCCGGACCACCTTCCTCACCGAAGTCGTGGAGCTGCTCGGCCTCGACCATGTGACCGTCGTGCGCGGTCGTGCCGAGGAGGTCATGGGGACGCTGCAGCCGGTTCACGTGGTGACGGCCAGGGCGGTTGCCCCGCTAGACCGGCTGGCGGCCTGGGGTATCCCGCTGCTGCGCCCGTACGGCGAGATGCTGGCCCTCAAGGGCGACACCGCCGAGGAGGAGCTGAAGACCTCCGCCACGGCGCTGAGCAAGCTCGGTGCCGTCGAGACATCCATCCTGCATGTCGGTGAGGGCATCGTGGACCCGCTCTCCACCGTGGTGCGGGTGGAAGTGGGCGAGAGCCCCGGCGGGGTGCGCTTCGCGGCGAAGCGGGCCAAGGCCGCCAGGACGGGCCGGACGCGTCGCCGACGCTGATCCTGGACGATGTGAGCATCGCTGCTCCCGGTCCCCGCGCGACGGGGCCGGGAGTTTCTCTGTTCAGGACCAGGAGTTATTTGTCACTCCCGCTGGATCGGTCCTGCCGATCGGGCGCACTCCGCAAAAGATGCCAAACCAGTATGTATCGGAGTGTCGCGCCGCGATGGTCCGAGTGGCTGGGCATCGTGTTTCACGTGAAACGTCGCTCACTGTTGCACGGCATCATCAGTCGCAGCCGCGCTGCGGCCGAACCTCGCGACCGAAGGCCTCTTGGATCACTCGGAGGTGGTCCGGAGTTGTCCACAGAGGTGGATTTCTCCACAGAACAACGGGCCTCGCTGGTTCACAACCCCGATGGCATGGGAGGCTCTGCTCATTGCGAGCCTGAAGTCGAGGAGAGTGAATCCTTGCGGTCCGACGCCAACATCGCGGGACCGATGACCGATCCGGTCCCCGGTCCCCGTACCGAGTCGATGGGGGAGGATGTTTCACGTGAAACACCGCCCCCAATGGACGACACTCCCATCGGTCGTGCTGCCCAACTGGCTGTGGAGGCGCTAGGTCGCGCCGGTGAGGGCCTGCCACGGCCCGAGCAGACCCGAGTCATGGTGGTCGCCAACCAGAAGGGTGGGGTGGGTAAGACCACGACCACGGTCAACCTTGCCGCCTCGTTGGCCTTGCACGGTGGCAGGGTCCTGGTGATCGACCTCGACCCTCAGGGCAATGCCTCCACCGCGCTGGGTATCGACCACCACGCCGAGGTCCCGTCGATCTATGACGTGCTGATCGACAGCAGGCCGCTCTCCGAGGTCGTTCAGCCGGTTCCTGATGTCGAGGGTCTCTTCTGTGCCCCTGCCACGATCGATCTCGCCGGTGCGGAGATCGAGCTGGTATCTCTGGTCGCCCGTGAGAGCCGACTGGAGCGAGCGATCCTGGCGTACGAGCAGCCGCTGGACTACATCCTCATCGACTGCCCGCCGTCTCTCGGTCTGCTGACGGTCAACGCACTGGTCGCCGGCGCGGAAGTCCTCATCCCCATCCAGTGCGAGTACTACGCGCTGGAAGGTCTGGGACAGCTCCTGCGCAACGTCGACCTGGTACGGGGGCACCTCAACCCCGACCTTCACGTCTCGACGATTCTGCTCACCATGTACGACGGCCGGACGCGCCTCGCGTCCCAGGTCGCCGAGGAGGTGCGCAGCCACTTCGGCGAGGAGGTGCTGCGGACGAGCATTCCGCGCTCGGTCCGTATTTCGGAGGCTCCGAGCTATGGGCAGACGGTTCTGACCTACGATCCGGGTTCGAGCGGTGCTCTCTCGTATCTTGAGGCCGCGCGCGAAATCGCTCTCCGAGGAGTCGGGATGGCGTACGACGCGCAACATGCCCATGTGGGCGGACAGAACGATCAGAACATGGTGGAGGGGATCCAGTGAGTGAGCGACGACGGGGTCTGGGGCGGGGCCTTGGCGCACTGATCCCTGCGGCTCCGACAGGTGAGCGGCCGGGTGTTTCGGCGAGTGGGGCATCCCCCTCGCCGGCCGCCGGTCCCGTACTCACAGCGGAGCGCGGGGTGGCGGTGGCAAAGGTGACCACGCTGCCGTCTGTTTCACATGAAACCGAGGAGCCGTCGAACGGGGCCCTGGAGACGTTTCAGGAGCCCGTCGGCGCTCACTTCGCCGAACTTCCCCTGGACTTCATCACGCCGAACCCTCGGCAGCCGCGTGAGGTCTTCGACGAGGACGCTCTTTCCGAGCTCGTCACCTCCATCAAGGAGGTCGGGCTCCTCCAGCCCGTCGTCGTCCGCCAGGTGGGTCCGACGCGCTACGAGCTCATCATGGGTGAGCGCCGCTTCCGGGCCTGCCGCGAGGCGGGGCTCGAGGCCATTCCGGCGATCGTGCGGGCCACGGAGGACGAGAAGCTTCTCCTGGACGCGCTCCTTGAGAACCTGCACAGGGCCCAGCTGAACCCGCTGGAAGAGGCGGCGGCCTACGACCAGCTGCTCAAGGACTTCAACTGCACGCACGACCAGTTGGCGGACCGGATCGGACGGTCGCGTCCGCAGGTTTCCAACACCCTGCGCCTGCTGAAGCTCTCGCCGTCGGTTCAGCGTCGGGTGGCCGCCGGGGTTCTCTCCGCGGGGCATGCGCGGGCGCTCCTCGCCGTCGACGACTCGGAGGAGCAGGACCGCCTGGCTCACCGCATCGTCGCCGAGGGTCTCTCGGTGCGAGCCGTGGAAGAGATCGTCACCCTCATGGGGTCGCGGCCGCAGACGGCTCAGCGCTCCAAGGGGCCGCGGGCCGGCGGTCGGGTCTCTCCCGCTCTGAGTGATCTGGCGACGCGTCTCTCGGACCGCTTCGAGACGCGGGTGAAGGTCGACCTGGGTCAGAAGAAGGGCAAGATCACTGTCGAGTTCGCTTCGATGGACGACCTTGAGCGCATCCTCGGCTCTCTCGCCCCGGGTGAGGGACCGGTCCTTCAGAAGAGCCTTCTGGACGACGACTCCGACGACGCGGAAGACTGAGTCGGCGTCCTGGTGGATCGATGTCCGATCGGTCCACCAGTAGCGCGGGCCGTGTCCGGTGTGTGCCGGAACACGGCCCGCTCTTTGCTTTCTGGCGGTATCGATGGAATCGCATCGTGGATACGATGCGGTTGGGTATGGCGCATCCACCTGGCAGCACCTTCATCGGGGAGGCGGGGGCCATGCAAACCGTGAGCCGTACCGGACTGGTGACCGCAGGCCTGGGCCTCGGAGCGGTCGGCGGATTCGTCGGCAGCCTGCTCAGAGAGCGGAGCCATCTGACAGCCGCCCGCGACGCTGCGGGCGAAGGAAGTGAGGAACATCCTTCATGGGCCGTCGGTTCGTACCGCTCACGCTGGACAACCTTCCGGACCTTCCCCAGCGTTGTCGTGCGTGTGTCTTCTGGGAACTGGACCCCGTCAGCAGCGAAGCCGCGGTAAAGGCAGGCACGCCCGCGCTGGAGAAGGAAGCGTGGATCTCCTCGGTTCTGCTGGACTGGGGATCCTGCGGCCGGGTTGCCTACGTGGACGATGTGCCGGTGGGCTTCGTGCTCTACGCGCCGCCGGCCTACGTACCCCGTTCCACCGCGTTCCCCACAAGCCCTGTGGCGCCGGACGCGGTTCAGCTCATGACCTCGTTCATCATGCCGGGCTATCAAGGACAGGGCCTGGGACGGGTGATGGTCCAGACGGTGGCCAAGGATCTGCTTCGTCGGGGATTCAAGGCGATCGAGGCTTTCGGGGATGCCCGGTGGAAGGAACCCGCCTGTGTGCTCCCTGCAGACCACCTGCTCGCTGTGGGCTTCAAGACGGTACGCCCTCACCCCAGGTATCCCCGTCTGAGGCTGGAACTGCGGACGGCGCTCTCCTGGAAGGAAGACGTGGAAATGGCCCTGGACCGTCTCCTCGGAGCCGTGCAGAAGGAGCCTGCGCTCCGTCCTCTGTGACGGCCGGCTGACCGCCTGCGTGCGGTTGCGAGCGGCGTCGGTGTCCCTCAGACAAAGCGAATGGGCCAGCCCCAACGGGCTGGCCCATTCGTGTTTCACGTGAAACACACGCCGCGTGTGCGGCAGTCAACGACTACTGGGTGATGAAGTCCTCGAGGTCGCGCACGATGGCTGCCTTCGGCTTCGCACCGACGATGGTCTTGGCGACCTCGCCACCCTGATAGACGTTCAGGGTCGGGATCGACATGACGCCGTACTTGGCGGCCGTGTCCGGGTTCTCGTCGATGTTGAGCTTGACGATCTCGATCTTGTCGCCGTACTCGGCGGCGATCGCTTCCAGCGACGGGGCGATCTGACGGCAGGGGCCGCACCAGGCGGCCCAGAAGTCCACCAGGACGGGCTTGTCGCTCTTGAGGACGTCCTGCTCGAAGGAGTCGTCGGTCACGTTCTTGAGGGTGCCGGCCACGGCAGGCTCCTTAACTTGTTGGTGCGGTGGGGAGGATGGGCGGATCAGACGGTGGCGGCCGCGGCGGCGGTCTCGCTGTCCGCAAGGGCGGCGAGGTAGCGCTCGGCGTCGAGGGCGGCGGAGCAGCCGGTACCGGCTGCGGTGATCGCCTGGCGGTACGTGTGGTCGACGACGTCACCGGCGCCGAAGACACCGGTCAGGTTGGTGCGGGTCGAAGGCGCGGCGACCTTCAGGTAACCCTCGCCGTCCAGGTCGAGCTGGCCCTTGAAGAGCTCGGTGCGCGGGTCGTGACCGATCGCGATGAACAGACCGGTCACCGGGAGCTCCGAGGTCTCGCCGGTCTTGAGGTTCCGCAGCGTCAGACCTGCCAGCTTCGGGTCGCCCTTGATCTCGGCGATCTCGCTGTCCCAGATGAACTTGATCTTCGGGTCGGCGAAAGCACGTTCCTGCATTGCCTTGGAGGCGCGGAGGCTGTCCCGGCGGTGGACGATGGTCACGGACTTGGCGAAGCGCGAGAGGAAGGTGGCTTCCTCCATCGCGGTGTCGCCACCGCCGATCACGGCGATGTCGTGGTCCTTGAAGAAGAAGCCGTCACAGGTCGCGCACCAGGAGACGCCCCGCCCTGAGAGCGTGTCCTCGTTGGGCAGGCCGAGCTTGCGGTGCTGCGAGCCCGTCGTGACGATTACGGCCTTGGCGCGGTGCACCGTGCCGGCGGTGTCCGTGACGGTCTTGATCTCGCCTGTCAGGTCGACGGCGACGACATCGTCCGGGAGCAACTCGGCACCGAAGCGCTCGGCCTGGGCGCGCATGTTGTCCATGAGCTCGGGGCCCATGATGCCGTCCTGGAAGCCGGGGAAGTTCTCCACCTCGGTGGTGTTCATCAGCGCACCGCCTGCGGTGACGGCGCCTTCGAAGACCAGCGGCTTCAGCGACGCGCGCGCGGTGTAGAGCGCCGCCGTATAGCCGGCGGGCCCAGACCCGATGATGATCACGTTACGGACGTCGCTCACGACTTGATTCCTCGTCTCTGGAGACTGCTGCGTACCGGTGGGAGCATCTCTCAGTACTCTCACCCCACCCAACGGATCCTAAGGGGCTTCAATTCCCGCTGTGTCAGGGCACACGGAGACCGGGTACCGGACGGGGATGCCAAGCGGCGTCTGGGCGGGACAGCGCCGGGCTCGGAGGGGGCGGAGCGTACGGGCGGGAAGCTCGGGACGGTGTCGGCCGATGGGTCCAGCAACCTGAAGCGGACGGGTTCAGGGCCGCGCGTACGACCGCGTCAGCAGCAGCTTGCCGGGCGCCGGAGAGGCCTGCTTCTCGCAGGAGGAGTCGACGATGTAGGCCGTGACCTTCGCCTTGTCGGAGGCGTCGGAGACCACGAGGAGATAGGCGCCGGTCCCCTGGTACGAACCCTCCTTGGCGGCGAGGAGGACTCCCGGGTCCCCGGTCCCCTGCTCGACGCACTGAGGAACGGCGGGCGTGGGGGTGATCAGGGTCTTGACCCCGCCCGAATCGGTTCCGGTGTCGTGCGACTCGACACCCCAGGGCTTTGCACTGGCCGAGCTGTCACCTGACTTCTTGTTCTTCGCGAGAAGGTCCGAGACCTCGGTCTTCAGCGTCTTCTCGGAGAAGGTGTTGCGCGCCCCCGGCTCCTGCTGCGTTGCCGTCTGGGAGCTCTTGCCGGAGCTGTCGCCGCCCAATGACTGTACGAGAATCGTGCCCAGCCCCAGGGCGACGGCCGTGAAGGCGGTAGTGAGGAGGACCGTCCTGCGGCGCCCACGACGTGCTCGATGTGGACGACCGGGTCCGGTGGCCGCACGAGGACGTCCCGAAGGGCCGCCGGCAGTCGATGTTTCACGTGAAACATGAACGCGGTCGTCGTCCGCGTCAGAGTCCTCATCGGGAGCTGTGGCACTCAGCAGGGCTTCCGCAGCCAGAGCGGCATCGATACGTCCGGCCACATCGTCGGGCATGCGCGGGGGGCCAGGCAAGGTGCCGAGCAGGCCGTGGATCTCTTCCAGGGAGTCGTACACGTCGGCGCAGAGCACACACCCATCGAGGTGCCGTCGTACGTCGTCGGTACGTGATGGCGAGAGCAGGCCTTCGGTGAGGTCGGAGATCTCCGCGACGTCCGGGTGCCCCGCCTTGTCCGTCGTGGATGTCACGCTCGCCCACCTCCGCCCTTCACCGCAGCTGAATCGCTTGGCCCTGCGTCGCGGGGGCCCGGCTCGTGCGGTCCCGCTGCGGGTGGGACGGATGTCCCCTGCGTCCGGTTCCGTCCGCCGCCCGACTTCTTGGTCTCCTCGTCACCCGCGTTCTCCGTGCGGAGATGGGTGAGCAGGGGAAGCAGTCTGGCTCTGCCCCGCGCACAGCGGCTCTTCACCGTGCCGGTCGGCACATCGAGGATGCGGGCGGCCTCGGCCACGGGGTAGCCCTGCATGTCCACCAGGACGAGGGCGGCGCGTTGGTCGGCCGGGAGGGTGCCCAGCGCGCCGATGAGCTCGCGGTGGAGGTCATTGCGCTCGGCCGGAGCGGAGGCGGACTCGTGCGGTTCGAGGAGCTGTTCCAGGCGCTGGGTGTCATCGATGGGGGACGTCCTTCTGGAAGCCGCCTTACGGGCTCGGTCCAGGCAGGCGTTCACCGTGATGCGGTGCAGCCAGGTCGTGACGGCCGACTGGCCCCGGAAGGTGTGGGCGGCCCGATAGGCCGAGACGAGCGCGTCCTGGACCGCGTCAGCGGCCTCCTCGCGGTCTCCCAGCGTCCGCAGGGCCACCGCCCAGAGCCGGTCGCGATGACGCCGGACGATCTCACCGAAGGCGTCAGGATCGCCCTCGACATGGCGGGTCAGGAGGTCCTGATCGCTTGCTTCGCCGTAAGCGGCTTCATCGGCCATCGGACCCCCTCCCCTCCGTCGACGAGCGTCAGCCGGTGAACTTCACATCCGTGATGGCCTGCTTGAACCCGGCGCCGCTGTACTGGTCCGTGCCCGAGTAGGGGACGGAGGTGATCCACACCAGTACGTATCGCGTCCGCACTGCCTTGTCCGCGGAGATCTTCAGCTGCGTGCCGGAGGTCGCGGCGTCCGCGATCTCCTTCATGGAGCTGATGGGCGCCGACGACGACATTGAGTCGGCCGCGTACAGCGACACCGCCGTGCTATTGCCGCCGTAGTTCAGCCCTATGGAGGCCGCCGACAGGTTCTGCGTGGACCCGAGGTCGTAGACGATGCCCACACCCTGCTTGAACGGCGCCAGCTTGGGGCCGCCGGTGTAGGAGTACGTCCGCCAGTACGTGGTGCTGTCGCCGTCGTAGGTGAGCTTCACGTCCGACGGGTGCTGGGGCTTGCCGTCCGGGAAGTACTCCTGCGCGTTCGTGATCGTGATCGGCTTGACCGGCTTGGTTTTGTCGCCGCTCTTCTCGTTGCCGTCCGTCGTCTGGGTCTTCTTGGTGTCGTCGGACTTGCCGTGGTCCATCAGCGCGTCCGCCAACTGCCAGCTACCGAGCCCCAGTGCGGCGATGAGCAGGGCCGAGACGGCCCACTTCAGGGCGGTGCCGGTACGGCTCTGCAGCGGGGGCGGCGGAGCCGGCACGGGCTGGGTGACGCCCGGACGCGGCGACTGACGGCCGTACGTGCCCTGCTGGTACGTCGTGCGCTGGTACTCGGGCGGTGCGGTGAACGCGGGCTCCGGCGGGCGGATGCGGGGCATCTCGCTGATCGCCTTCACGAGCTCCTCCGGAGTGGTGCACGGGGACTCGTGGCGGGAGGCGGTCGCACCGTCGTTGGCGAGCGCGCGCATGGCGAGTTCCGACAGGCCCCGGTGGACACCGGCCCGCACCTGGTCGGGCGCGATGAGACCGACGCCCTTGGGCAGCCCTGACAGGCCGTAGGCATCGTTCTCGTACGGCCAGCGCTGGGTGAGGGCGGCGTACAGGAGTGCGCCGATCGCCTCCGTGTCGGAGCGCTGCGGGGTGTCCGAACTGATGCCGCGCAGCGCCGCGTTCACGGCGAGCCCGCGGATGCGCCACTGGCCGGACGACGTGCGCAGCACGGCACCCGGGGTCAGCTTCAGATGGGCGAGGCCCTCGCGGTGCGCGGCAGCCATGGCCTGGGAGACCTGACTCACCATCTGGTAGGCCTCGTGCACCTCGAGGGGACTCGAGGCGAGGAGCGCGGTGAGCTCCGTGGCGTCCGGCAGCCACTCGTGCACCACGTAGACGAGATCGTTCTCCTCGACCGCGTCCAGGACCTGGACGAACCGAGGGTCGCCCAGCAGGGCGGAGGAACGGGCCGCCGCCAGTACCGAGCGGGCCCGCGGATGATCGGCGGGCAGCAGGTGCACCCCGACGGCACGACGGAGTTTCTCGTCCATCGCGCGCCAACTGCTGAAACCGTCCAGTCGGGTGACGCACTCTTCGAGGCGGTAGCGCCTGGCGAGTTTGTGACCGCTGTGCAGTTCGGGCGGTGAGGCCTTTCCGGGACTCTCGGTCCCGCCGCTCCCCTGTGCCTCTTCGCTGTCCGTGTCCCGCTCCCGGTTGTGGGCCACCCCGTCGGACGTGGTTTGGTCCGCCTTGGCGGTCAGCGGTTCGTCACCGCTGTTGTCTGCCACGTCGACGGCAGCCGTGCTCCGTTCCGCCACCGTCGTCCCTGCCTCCCCATCCATTGCGCGCTGTCCGACGCAGAAACCAATTGTGCCCACAGTCCGGCGCTATGCACGACACACGGCGACGGACGATGGTTGTGCGCGTACCCCCGCCTCAGCGACCCAGGCGCCCGCGGACCATTCCGACCATTGAGTTGAGTTCTTCGATGCGCATCTTGCGCGCGGCGACGTAGAAGACACCGAGCAGGGCGATCGATCCGGCGACGAGCGCCGCGATCGAACCGATCGCACCGTGTCCGAGGACCCGGGTGATCGCGAAGCCTACGGCGCCGCCCACCACGGCGCCAGGGAGGGAGGCCAGGCAGAGGCGTGCGTACGTGCGCAGCACGCGCGCGCCGTCCAGGTCGCCTCCCAGCCGCCTGCGCAGTCGCTGCCAGGCCACTCCGACGCCCACGGCGTATGCCAGTCCGTACGCGCCGGCCATGCCGACGACCGCCCACTGCGCGGGCAGCACCATGTAACAGAGCGCCGACGCGGCAGCGTTGACGGCGGCCACGATGACCGTGTTGTAGAAGGGGGTGCGGGTGTCCTCGTAGGCGTAGAAACCACGCAGGACCACGTACTGCACCGAGAACGGGATCAGGCCGAGCGCGAAGGCCATGAGGACGTAGCCCTGGGACTGCGCGGCCTCGATGCCGCTGGAGCCGAAGAGCAGGGTGCACATGGGGATGCCCAGGGCGACGAACATGAAGGCGACCGGGACGATCGCCACCGCCGAGGTCCGCAGACCCTGCGAGATGTCGTCGCGGACGGCTCCCGGGTCGCCGTCGTGGGCCGCTCGCGAGATCCGCGGAAGCATGGCAGCCATGACGGAGACCGTGATGATCGCCTGCGGCATGCCCCAGATGAGCTGGGCGTTGGCGTAGGCCAGGATGCCCGCTCCGTCCTTGCCCGAGGCCTTGCCCGCCGCTGTGGCCAGCTGGGTGACGACGAGTACGCCGGCCTGGTTGGCGAGAACGAAGAGCACGGTCCACTTGGCGAGCTTGACTGCCTTGCCGAGGCCGTGGCCTCTCCAGTCGAAGCGCGGACGGAACCGGAACCCTGCCTCGCGCAGGTACGGAACCATCGCCGTGGCCTGGACGACCAGGCCGAGCAGGGTACCGATGCCCAGCAGACGGACGCCGTCCGGCGGGATGTTGGTCACCGTCATGCCGGAGTGCCGGGCGGTGCCGTAGACCCAGAGGAACATGCCGAACGTGAAGATCATGACGATGTTGTTCAGGACCGGGGTCCACATCATCGCGCCGAACTTCCCGCGGGCGTTGAGGATCTGGCCCATGACCACGTGCACGCCCATGAAGAAGATCGTGGGCAGGCAGTACCGGGCGAAGGAGACGGCCACGTTGTTGGACGCCGGGTCGCTCGCGATGGAGTCCGACATCAGCTGGATCAGCAGCGGCGCGATGAAGACCGCGGCGGTGACGATCACACCGAGGGCGACCATGACGAGGGTCAGTAGCCGGTTGGCGTACGCCTCACCGCCGTCCTCGTCCTCCTTCATGGACCGCACCAACTGGGGCACGAAGACCGAGTTGAGTCCGCCGCCGACGGTCAGGATGTAGATCATCGTCGGCAGGGTGTACGCGACGGTCCACGCGTCACCAAGCGTGGCCGCTCCCAGAGCGGCCGTGATGATCATGGTGCGTACGAAGCCGGTGAGACGGGACACCAGCGTGCCCGCCGCCATGACGGCGCTGGACTTCAGCAAGCCGGAGGCGCGACCGCCGGACTGCGCCGGAGCGGCCGCGGGCGGCTGAGCGGCGGCCGGAGCCGGTTCAGGCGCCGGTGCCGGGACCGCGGGCGAGGCATAGGCGTGACGGACGCCACCCTGCTGCTGATCGCGGAAGAGGTGGGCGAAGGCGTCGGGCTCGGGCTGCTCCTCGCCGGCCTGGGTGACCAGGTCGTCCACCCCCACGTACTGGGTGGTCCGGGCGTCGTCCCCGTACGGCAGGTGGCGCGTCGGCCCGGCCGGCTCCGGAGGGGGCGTCTGGGCCCACACCCGCGGGTCGGGCGCGTACTGCGACGCGGGGGGCTGGGCGTAGAGCGGCGGCTGGGGGGCGTACGTTCCGGGCGCCGGTGGAGGGTGCGCGGCACGGTCGTAGAGCGCCTCCGCCACCGGGTCCTGGGCCGAGAGGTCCTGCGCCCGGTAGGGATCCTGGTCGTAGGCGTCCTGGAGGTACATGTCCGCGGGAGATCCCGGCGGCATCTGACCGGCCTCCGGCGTGCCCTCGGGGTAGCCGGAGCGGCCCGCGTCCTGGTCGGGGTAGTCGTCGGGGTAGCCCGATGATCCGGCGCCCTGGCCGCGGTCACCGTCGTACGGCGCGTTCATGGTTGCCCCACCTCATCGTCCCCGGGCCCACCGGCCACGACATCGCTCAACGGTCCACTCTCTCACCCGTGCCGGACGGGTCGGCGCTTTCCGGTGCGGTGTCCGGTGTTGGGTCACTCGGGTGCTCCGGGTCGTCTGCCCCGGACTCCGAGTCAAAAGCCCGTTCGGGACCGGCCTCGGAGTCTGCGGTGGTGTCAGTGTCCACGGTGCCGTCCGTGTCCTTGCTCTCGCCCCCTGCCTCGGGACCGTTCTCGGCGTCCTCCTCGGCCTGCCGGGCGGCCGCGCGCTTACGCTGCGTGTACATCCGGAAACCGGCGAGCACGAGAAGCAGGACTCCGCCGCCGATGACGAGCATCACGGTAGAGGTGATCTCGGTGACCTTCACCTCGAAGGGAACCGGGTCGCCGTACGGCTGCCCGTCCTCCGTGTACAGCTGGGCGACGACCTGCACCGGACCGTTGGCCTTGGTGGACGTCGTGAACTTGACCGACTGACTGTGCTCGCCGGCGACCTGGATCGGCTGCTCGTCGTACGGGCCGTTGCCGATCTTGAGACGGGTGGGCTGCTGCGACGTGAGGCGCAGCACCAGATGGCCGACGCCCTGCACGAGATTGTTCTGGACGGTCACGGGGATCGTGGCGCTGCGGCCGGAGAGCTTCGCGTCCGACTTCTTGATGAGATGCACCAGGCCCATGAGCCCGTCGAGGTACGTCTCCACCCCCTGCCGGAAGTCCGCCGCCTCAGTGGTCCGACCGCGCCAGGAAGCCGACATCCCCCGGTCTATGGCCCGTCCGAACGGGGTGACCACACGGGACTCGTCGGTCAGGATCATCCGGAACTTGTCGAGCTTGGCCTGCGTCTCCTGGATCCGCTCGAAGGCAGCGCGCGGCAGCTCCCGCTTGCGCAGGGCCGAGGGGTACGAGGAGGCGGGCGGCACCTTCGTGGTGGCGCCGGGGTCCGGCTTGGCCTTGGCGGCCTCGGTCAGCCCCTGGGACTCCGACCAGTTCCCCTGCTGAAGCGTCCGCAGCGCCTCGGCCATCGACTGCGCCTGGCTCGCGGTGGGCATGCGCTGCGGGGCGACGACGATACTGCGCGCGTCCTTCGGCTCCTGCAGGTTGATCATCAGGCTCTGCGCGAGGAACTTCTGGACGGCGAGAGTCGAGTCGTCCGCCTTCATCATGTCGCCCTCGAACGCGGTCGACAGCCGCTCGTCCGCGACCACCGCCGTGGTTCCGCCGCCGATGGGACGGGCGGCGCTGGGCGTGTACGGCAGATTGCCCGTCTCGCGCAGGCTGTCGCTACGGGCGATCACCTTGTCCGCGCCGGCCGACGTGGCCACCTTGACGATCGACGGGTCCACCGCGCCGTCCGCGGGCCAGGCGAACTCCGTGTTCGGCTTCACGTGGACGATCGTCTCCACTGTGCCGGCCGCCACATCGGTGGCGTCCTTGAGGTGGCTCAGGGAACCGGTGACGTCCTTGCCGTGGTGGGCCAGCGACGCGAGATCGGGGTCGGCGAAGGGGAGCGCGACGACACTCTGGTCCTTGACCGTCTTCTCCAGCTTGTCGAGCCAGGCGCTGGCCACCGCCTGGTTCGACCCGGCGATGGTCGTGCCGTTCTCCTGCTGGATCCGGTAGCCGCCCCTCATCGCGTCGACGGAGGCCAGCAGGTCCGGGTCGAGCACCCAGGTGACGTCGAGCTGGCTGCCGAGTGACAGGAGCTGGTCCAGGCGTCCGCCGGGGGCGATCTCCCTGGCCAGGTCGTCGTTCTTGAAGACGGGCGTCTGCTGCGCGTCCGAGCCGGTCTCCGCCGTGAGGTGGACGGTGGAGATGAGCGGCCAGAGGTACGTCGTCTTCGTCTTCGTGTCCGCGGCGGAGGGCTGCCAGGGCAGGAACGTCCGCTCGATGCCGAGAACCTGGTCCCACGGCTGTGCGGTGGTCCGGCCCGTGAGCGATACGCCGAGCTGGTAGACCCCGTCGGATCCGAGATCGAGGTCCTTGACGGGCACCGAGATGCTGAAGTGCTGCGAGCTGCCCGCGGCGAGCTTGGTGACCTTCGCGACGTACTTGCCCCCGACCTCCAGCGCGTCGAGGCCCGGCTGGAAGCTGGTGCGCTTCGCGGCGGTGTCGATGGCGGAGCGGGTGTTCAGGGACGGCCCCACACGGATACCCACATGGCCGTCCGTGACCGTCTGCTTGCTCGTGTTGGTGACCGAGCCCGAGACCGTGATCGTGTCGCCGTCGGTGGGGGTGCTGGGGCTCAGCGAGTCGAGGCTGACGTCCACAGGACCGGACGACCCCGTGGCAGCGGCCACAGAGGCCTTCTCGGCGGCCTGGGAGGGCGTGCTGAAGGGCAGCTGGAGCAGCCCGGCCAGCAGCGGCGCCCCGGCCAGCAGTGCACCGCCGCGCCGGAGCCACCGGCGGGCAGGTGAGGGACTCGTCCCTTGGAAGTCTGCCGCCTCGGCCACGCGCTCGCCCGTCCCTCGTCGTCGTCAGTGGTCGTCGGAATGTGCGTCCACGCATGGTAACGAGGTGCGCTGAGAGTAAGTGCCGCGGAGTGGTCCGCAAGATCGGGAAAGGATGCCGACTGTCCTGTATGTGCGCCTATTCTGCCCGCGAAAAGATGTGGGCACGGGTGTGGGATTTATCCAGGCGCTCCCGGGGGCCTCGGCCACGTACCCTTTTCTGTTGTGCCGAACGCCAACGAAGACAATTCCAGTGCCCTGAGCCAGGTGCAGCGCCGCGCGGTGAGTGAACTGCTGCGGGTGTCTCCTGTCGCCGACGAGCTCGCCCGCCGTTTCCAGGAGGCAGGGTTCTCGCTCGCCCTGGTCGGCGGCTCGGTCCGGGACGCGCTCCTCGGTCGGCTCGGCAACGACCTGGACTTCACGACGGACGCCCGTCCCGAGGACGTGCTGAAGATCGTCCGACCCTGGGCGGACGCGGTGTGGGAGGTCGGGATCGCCTTCGGCACGGTCGGGGCCCAGAAGGACGCCCGCGTGGGCGAGGCGGATCAGTCGTTCCAGATCGAGATCACGACCTACCGCTCCGAGGCGTACGACCGGACCTCGCGCAAGCCCGAGGTCTCCTACGGCGACTCCATCGAGGAAGACCTCGTGCGTCGCGACTTCACGGTGAACGCGATGGCCGTCGCGCTGCCGGAGAAGGAATTCATCGACCCGTACGGCGGTCTGGACGACCTGTCCACTCGCGTTCTGCGCACTCCGGGCACCCCGGAGGCGTCCTTCTCCGACGATCCGCTGCGGATGATGCGTGCCGCGCGGTTCGCCGCGCAGCTCGACTTCGAGGTGGCACCCGAGGTCGTCGCCGCCATGACGGACATGGCCGGACGTATCGAGATCGTCTCGGCGGAGCGGGTACGAGACGAACTGAACAAGCTGATCCGGTCCGCCCACCCGCGCAAGGGCCTGTCGCTGCTCGTGGACACGGGCCTCGCCGACCACGTGCTCCCCGAGCTTCCCGCGTTGCGGCTGGAGAGCGACGAGCACCACCGGCACAAGGACGTCTACGAACACACGCTGATCGTTCTGGAACAGGCGATGGCGTTGGAGCAGGACGGGCCCGATCTGGTTCTCAGGCTCGCAGCCCTGCTCCACGACATCGGCAAGCCGCGAACGCGCCGCTTCGAGCAGGACGGGCGGGTCTCGTTCCACCACCACGAGATGGTGGGCGCCAAGATGACCAAGAAGCGGATGACGGCGCTCAAATACTCGAACGACCTCGTGAAAGATGTCTCACGTCTGGTCGAACTGCATCTGCGCTTCCATGGCTACGGCACCGGAGAGTGGACGGACTCCGCGGTCCGCCGTTACGTCCGTGACGCGGGCCCGCTCCTCGACCGGCTCCACAAGCTGACCCGCTCCGACTGCACCACACGTAACAAGCGCAGGGCGGCCGCGCTCTCCCGGGCCTACGACGGGCTGGAGGACCGCATCGCCCAGCTCAAGGACCAGGAAGAGCTCGACGCGATCCGTCCCGACCTCGACGGCAACGAGATCATGGAGATCCTGGGCATTGACCCTGGCCCCGCGATCGGTCAGGCGTACAAGTTCCTGCTGGAGCTCCGACTGGAGAACGGCCCGATGGAACGTGACGCCGCGGTGACGGCGCTCAAGGAGTGGTGGGCCGAGCAGAGTTGAGGGGTGGCCGACGGGTCATGTTTCACGTGAAACATGACCCGGGTGCGGGAGGGCGGTGTTTCACGTGAAACACCTCCCCTTCCCGCTGAGGTCAGGCCCTACTTGGCGGCGATCTCCGACAGGCAGAGGGTGAAGTCGCTGCTGCCGCCCGTCTCGGTGTACTCGGCGTACTTGGTGCGGTCGCAGCCGGAGTTGTCGCTCTTCTTCTGCGCAACCTTGAACTTCGCCTTGGAGTTGCCGCAGTCCACGACCTTCAGACCCGGGTCTGTGGAGTTGTCCGGATTACTGATGCTCATGCAGTCGCCGACCTTGGCGGTGTCCGGGTCGTGCCGGCTCGCCAGGTAGCCCACGCCGGCGGCTATGACGGCACAGACCACGATGCCGATACGCAGGTACTGCTTGAACCCGCGCTTCGGGCGCTGCGGCGGGACCGGGGCGTACCCGGCGGTCGGCTGCTGCGGGAACCCGGGCTGGTTCGGCTGCTGCGGATATGCCTGCGGGGGCTGCTGGCCGTACGGAGCCTGCCCCTGGGGCGGCGGGCCGTAGGACGGCTGGCCCTGAGCGAACGGGTTCTGGCCCTGGGGCGGCGGAGTTGTCACTGGGGGTCCCCCTGGAACGTAGACGCGTGACGTGAAGTAAGACGCACGTAAGTTATCCGGGGCCTGTGACAACGCAGTAGCCAGAAGTGGCTCTGTGGCACTGATGTGACACTTACTGAAGCTCAAAGCGGCCCATAGCGACCGCAATTGATGCATAGACCACCGCCACGGTGACGACGAGGGAAACCGACCGTCCGTCAGAAGGCAGCATCAGAGCGGCTACTGCGGCGGCTCCGACGAAAGAGACGTTGAACAGGACGTCGTAGACGGAGAAGATCCGGCCTCGGAAGCCGTCATCGACGGAGGACTGCACGATCGTGTCCGTGGCGATCTTCGCGCCCTGCGTGGTCACGCCCAGAATGAATGCGGCGACCAGTGTGGGTGTGGGGGCGAACGAGAGGCAGAGCGCGGGTACCAGGACCGCGGCGGCGCCGGCACAGACGGCGATCCAGCGGACCGGGCCCAGCTGTCCGGCCGCCCAGGGCGTCACCACGGCCGCGACGAAGAAGCCGGCCCCGGAAACGCCTACAGCCAGTCCCAGGAGCGCCAGCCCGTCGTCCGAGCCGGATGCCCACGCGTAGCGGCAGAGCATCAGCACCATGACCGTCAGGGCGCCGTAGCAGAAGCGCATCAGCGTCATCGCCATGAGAGCCCAGGCCGCCTCGCGGCGTGGGCGTTCCGCGAGATGACGTACGCCCGCGGCAAGACCTCGCGCGGTGCCGGCGAGGGCTGTGGCCAGGTGGGGGTGGGCCATGGCCTGGTCGGGCCCGAGGAGTTCCGGGGCGATGCGCAGCGAGGCGAGGGCCGCGCACAGATACAGCGCCGCTCCTACGAGGACCACCGCCGCGTCGGAGTCCGCGACGCCCAGCCGTACGGCGAACGCGAGAGCTCCGCCCATGGTCGCCGCGAGCGTTCCGGCGGTCGGTGAGAGCGAGTTGGCCAGCACCAGACGGTCCGTGTCGACTACCCGCGGCAGCGCGGCCGACAACCCGGCCAGGACGAAGCGGTTGACCCCGGTGACACAGAGCGCGGAGGCGTAGAAGAGCCAGTCGGGTACCTGGCTCAGCATCAGAACGGCCGTCACACACGCCAACGCCGTGCGCAGCAGATTGCCGTACAGAAAAACCTGCCGCCGCCGCCAGCGGTCCAGCAGGACCCCCGCGAAGGGGCCGATGAGGGAGTACGGGAGGAGCAGCACCGCCATCGCGGAGGCGATCGAGGCCGCCGAGGCCTGCTTCTCCGGCGAGAAGACCACATAGGTGGCCAGCGCGACCTGATAGACGCCGTCGGCGCCCTGGGACAGCAGTCGTACACCGAGCAGGCGTCTGAATCCCTGGAAGCGCAGGAGAACGCGCAGGTCACGCACGACGGCCATGGGGCACAGCCTCACATACGAGGAGGGTCCCCGGGCGATAAGCCCGGGGACCCTCAACAGCGAGCACGAAACCGTGCTTTAGCGCTCGACCTCGCCCTTGATGAACTTCTCGACGTTGGCGAAGGCCTCGTCGTCGAAGTACTGGACCGGCGGGGACTTCATGAAGTAGCTCGACGCGGAGAGGATCGGGCCGCCGATACCGCGGTCCTTGGCGATCTTCGCGGCGCGCAGGGCGTCGATGATGACGCCGGCCGAGTTCGGGGAGTCCCAGACCTCGAGCTTGTACTCCAGGTTCAGCGGGACGTCGCCGAAGGCACGGCCCTCGAGGCGGACGTACGCCCACTTGCGGTCGTCGAGCCAGGCCACGTAGTCCGAGGGACCGATGTGGACGTTCTTCTCGCCCATGTCGCGGTCGGGGATCTGCGAGGTGACGGCCTGCGTCTTCGAGATCTTCTTGGACTCGAGGCGGTCGCGCTCCAGCATGTTCTTGAAGTCCATGTTGCCGCCGACGTTGAGCTGCATGGTGCGCTCAAGACGGACACCGCGGTCCTCGAACAGCTTCGCCATCACACGGTGCGTGATGGTCGCGCCGACCTGCGACTTGATGTCGTCGCCGACGATCGGGACGCCGGCCTCGGTGAACTTGTCCGCCCACTCCTTGGTGCCGGCGATGAAGACCGGGAGGGCGTTGACGAAGGCGACCTTGGCGTCGATGGCGCACTGGGCGTAGAACTTCGCCGCGGCCTCGGAACCGACGGGCAGGTAGCAGATGAGGACGTCGACCTGCTTGTCCTTCAGGACCTGGACCACGTCGACCGGGGCCTCGGCGGACTCCTCGATGGTCATGCGGTAGTACTTACCGAGACCGTCCAGGGTGTGACCGCGCTGGACCGTGACGCCCTTGTTCGGGACGTCGCAGATCTTGATGGTGTTGTTCTCGCTGGCACCGATGGCGTCGGAGAGGTCGAGGCCGACCTTCTTCGCGTCGACGTCGAACGCGGCGACGAACTCGATGTCACGGACGTGGTAGTCGCCGAACTGGACGTGCATCAGGCCGGGTACCTTGGCCGCCGGATCGGCGTCCTTGTAGTACTCGACGCCCTGAACCAGCGAGGCGGCGCAGTTGCCCACGCCGACGATGGCTACGCGAACCGAACCCATTCCGGTTGCTCCCTGTGTATATCGGTGAAACCCCGAATGGGCTTCACGTGGCGGTGTCGTCGGACGGATCCGGCCGGGTGCTGTCCCGGTTCCGGGGCAGGCCGCCCGTCTCTCCAGATGTGTTGTCCTGTTGAGCGGAGCCTTCGGTGGCGAGACGTTTGACGTCCCGTCCGGCCCGCTCGCTCTCGATGAGCTCGTTCAGCCAGCGCACTTCGCGCTCCACGGACTCCATTCCGTGGCGCTGGAGCTCAAGCGTGTAGTCGTCGAGGCGCTCCCGGGTGCGCGCCAGCGAGGCGCGCATCTTCTCGAGACGCTCCTCCAGACGGCTGCGGCGGCCCTCCAGTACGCGCATGCGTACGTCGCGTGACGTCTGTCCGAAGAACGCGAAGCGAGCGGCGAAGTGCTCGTCCTCGTACGCGTCGGGACCCGTCTGCGCGAGAAGTTCCTCGAAGTGATCCTTACCTTCCGCCGTCAATCGGTAGACGATCTTGGCGCGACGTCCCGCGAGTGTTGCCGTCAGGGCGTCTTCGGGTGTGGATCCTGATTCCTCGATCAACCAGCCGTTGGCGACCAGCGTCTTGAGGCATGGGTAGAGCGTTCCGTAGCTGAAGGCACGGAACACACCCAATGACGTATTGAGTCGTTTGCGCAGCTCATAGCCGTGCATCGGGGACTCGCGGAGCAGGCCGAGTACGGCGAACTCGAGGATCCCGGAACGCCGGCTCATCGTCGCCTCCTCCCTGTCGCTGCCTCGTCGGCACGGTCTTTATGCCGTGCTGATGTATCGACTCGATACATCAGCACGATAGAACGGCGATGAGGATGCGACAAGCGGGAACGGAGTGAACGGCGTCACATCACCGATTCATACGAAGCAAGTTGCCTGATTTGGGGTGAACTTCGGCGCTAGGTGGGTTTTGACGGTGCGTAGTCTGTGCGGCATGGACACCACCGGGAACCGAGTGACGTCTGAGAACGTCAACGTCTTTGGTGCAGTACGGGTGAATGCACGATCGACCGCATCCGTACTTCGGGGGGACCGGAAACCAGCCGCCGTTTCCAGGCGCGCAAAGGTGCGCCTGCCCGAGGAGTAGTCGTTCGATGAGCGAGCACCGTCGCAAACCGCCGCAGCCGCAGGGCGGCGGACGTGCCGCGGCCCGGCGCGGCCAGCCACAGCCCGGCCCGTCCGCAGGCCGCCGCGAGGCACCGCGAGACGCCACCGGGTCTCCTTCCGATTCTTATGGCTCGGGAGGTGAAGAGAGCCCGTTCGGCAGCCGTGCCGAGGCACGGCGGGCCACCCAGCGAGGAAGCAGCGGAGGCCGGCGCAGAGCCGCCGACGGCGCGGAGTCCGGTGGTCCCGGAGGAGGGGGCGGCCGACGCGGTGGTCCCCCGGGCCCGGGCGGGCCAGGACGCGGCCGAGGCCGCGCTCCCGAGCCTGCCAGAAAGCGCATCATTGACTACCCGCGCGCCGGTAAGTACGGCGCCGCGCGCTGGGTGCCGTCCTGGAAGCTCGTGACGGGCCTGTTCATCGGCTTCTGCGGCAGCATGGTCGCGGCCGCGGGCGTCGGATACGCCCTGGTGGGCATCCCGGACATCGGCAAGACCGCCAAGGCGCAGAACAACGTCTACTTCTACGCCGACGGCAGCGAGATGGTCGCCACAGGTGGTGAGGCCAACCGCCAGATCATCGGCTACGCGCAGATCCCCAAGGAGATGCGCTGGGCGGTCATGTCGGCCGAGAACAAGACGTTCGAGACGGACAGCGGCGTCGACCCGATGGGTATCGCCCGCGCCTTCGTGAACATGGCCAAGGGCGGCCAGACGCAGGGTGGCTCGACCATCACCCAGCAGTACGTGAAGAACGCGATGCTTCAGGACCAGTCGCAGACGATCTCCCGCAAGCTCAGGGAACTGTTCGTCTCCATCAAGGTCGGGGCCAAGGTGCCCAAAGAAGACATCATGGCCGGCTATCTGAACTCCGCGTACTACGGGCGCAACGCCTACGGCATCCAGGCCGCGGCGCATGCCTATTTCAACAAGGACGCCACGGAGCTGAACCCGAGCCAGTGTGCCTTCCTGGCGGCGGTGCTCAAGGGCGCCACGTACTACGACCCCGCGGGCGCCCCGGGCATCGACCCGGCCGCCACGCCTGAGGCCAACCGCAAGCGTGCCGAGGCGCGCTGGGGATGGATTCTTGACCAAGAGGTCAAGGACGGTCGTCTGAGCGCGGCGCGGCGGAACGAGTTCAAGACGTTCCCTCAGATCCAGTCTCCGCGGTCCAACGCCGCGCTGAGCGGGCAGGTCGGTTACCTGGTCGACCTGGCCAACACGTACCTGATCTCGAACAGTGACAAGACGGGGATCACCGAGACCAAGCTCCGGCAGGGCGGGTATCAGATCCACACGACCTTCGACAAGGCCAAGGTCGCCGCTCTCGAGGCCGCGGTGAAGAAGGTGCAGAAGGCCAATATCAAGCCCAAGCTGCGCCCGAACAATGACAAGTACGTCCAGTTCGGCGGGGCGTCCGTCAACCCGGACAGCGGCGCGATCGAGGCCATCTACGGCGGTGTGGACGCGACCAAGCACTTCACCGACAACGCCGACCAGACCGGTGCTCAGGTGGGTTCGACCTTCAAGCCCTTCGTGCTGGCGGCCGCCATGTCCTGGGGTGTCAAGAATCCGGACGGTCCCCCGGACCAGCCGCAGGACGCGCGCACGAAGGTCTCCCCGAAGAGTTTCTACAGCGGCAAGAACAAGCTCAAGATCAAGGACTACAACGGAAACGACTGGACGGACGACAAGGGCAGGGAATGGCTGCAGCAGAACGACGGCCAGCAGTCGTACAACGCACCCTCGTACAAGATCGACCTGCGTGAGGCCATGCGTGAGTCCGTCAACTCCGCCTATGTCCAGCTGGGCATGGACGTGGGCCTGGACAAGGTGAAGGAAGCCGTCCGGAGCGCGGGCATCAAGGAGTCGAGCCTCGCCAGTTCCAGGTTCCCGTCGTTCTCCCTGGGCACCTCCTCCCCGAGCGCGATCCGTATGGCCGGGGCGTACGCCACCTTCGCGGCCAGCGGCAAGCAGCGGGATCCGTACTCGGTCGACAAGGTGACCAACAGGGACGGCACCGTCTTCCAGCACGACCGTGTCGCGAAGACCGTCGAGGCGTTCACCCCGGCGGTCGCCGACAACGTCACCGACGTCCTGAAGACCGTGGTCGAGAAGGGCACCGGTACCAACGCTCAGCTGAAGGGCCGCGAGGTGGCCGGCAAGACCGGTACCACCGACGGCAACAAGTCCGCCTGGTTCGTCGGGTACACCCCGCAGTTGTCCACGGCGATCGGCATGTACCGCCTGGACGATGACGAGACCAACAAGAATCGCGAGTTCCTGCCGATGTACGGCACGGGTGGCGAGAAGACCATCCACGGTGCGTCGTTCCCGTCCCAGATCTTCCGGGACTACATGGAGGTCGCGCTCAAGGGGCAGAAGGTGGAGACCTTCCCGGTGCCCGAGGATATCGGTGTGGTCCTCAACGACACCCCGAGCCCGTCGCCGACCCCCTCCGCCACGGTGAGCGAGTCGCCGAGCCCGTCGCCGACTCCGACCCCCAGCGAGACCCTGACGTCTCCCTCGCCCTCGCCGACCGAGACCTGCAGGAAGTTCGACTTCACCTGCAACAACACTGGTGGCACCGACGCGGGTGGTACCGATGCGGGTGGCACCGACGGTGGGGTGAGTACCTCACCATCGGAATCCACCAGTAGCTCGACCAGTAGAGGCAACGGCAATGGCAACGGAGGCATCCTCGGAGGGGCGAACGGATAGCCGCCTCCGTGTGTGTTTCACGTGAAACACACCGTTTCACGTGAAACGAGGGCCGCCGCACCGACAAGGTGGGGCGGCCCTCGGCCTATTCCTAGACGCGTACGGCAGGATGTGCGGCATGCCCAGTAGTGCAGAGACGACGCGAGTGAGCGCGCACGAGCCGGAGCTGGTGCGGCCGACCAAGGATGACGAGGTCGCCGCCAGCGGTAGTGAGCTGATCGGCGGCCCTATCGGGCGGCGGGCGCTGCTCGGGACGTCCTGGTGGACGCCCGTGCGGGTCGTCGCGCTGGTGGCGATCGGCATGTTCGTCCTCGGTATGGTCCAGAAGCTGCCGTGCTACGACGGCGGCTGGTTCTTCGGAGCCAGTTCGCAGTACACGCACGCGTGCTACTCGGACATCCCGCACCTCTACCAGGGGCGGGGCTTCGCCGACGGCCTTGTGCCGTACTTCGACAAGATTCCCGGCGACATGGACTACCTCGAATACCCGGTGCTGACCGGCGTGTTCATGGAAGTCGCGGCCTGGCTCACTCCGGGCAGCGGGAGCATCCAGCACCAGGAGCAGGTCTACTGGATGGTCAATGCGGGGATGCTGATGGTGTGCGCGGCGATCATCGCCGTATGTACCGCGCGCACCCACCGTCGTCGCCCGTGGGACGGCCTCCTGGTCGCTCTGGCGCCCGCCTTCGCGCTCACGGCCACGATCAACTGGGATCTCCTCGCCGTTGCGCTGCTGGCCGCCGCGATGCTCATGTGGTCGCGGGGGCGCCCTCTTGCCTTCGGTGTCCTGATCGGGCTCGCCACAGCCGCCAAGTTCTACCCGTTCCTGGTCCTCGGGCCGCTCTTCCTGCTGTGCTGGCGGGCCGGCAAGTGGCGTGAGTTCGGTACGGCGCTGCTCGGTGCTGTCGGTGCCTGGCTGGTCGTGAACCTTCCGGTCATGTACCTCGCACCCGAAGGGTGGGCGAAGTTCTACAGCTTCAGTCATGACCGCGGCGTCGACTTCGGTTCGGTCTTCCTGTTCATCTCGCAGTGGCTGAAGATCGCGATCACGCCCGACACGGCCAACACCTGGGCGCTGATCATGATGCTGATCATCTGCGCGGGTCTGAGCGCCGTCACGCTCACCGCCCCTCGTCGCCCCCGCTTCGCCCAGCTCGCCTTCCTGATCGTCGCGGCCTTCATCCTCACGAACAAGGTCTACTCGCCGCAGTACGTGCTGTGGCTCGTCCCGCTCGCGGTGCTCGCTCGGCCGCGCTGGCGGGACTTCCTGATCTGGCAGGCGTGCGAGGTCGCGTACTTCCTGGGTATCTGGATGTACCTCGCGTACACGACCAGCGGGGACGCCCATAAGGGCCTGCCGACCGACGGGTACCAAGTCGCCATCGCCGTCCACCTGTTGGGGACGCTGTACCTGTGCGCGGTGGTCGTGCGGGACATCTTCATGCCGGATCGCGACGTGGTGCGCCGAGCGGGGGAGGACGACCCGTCGGGCGGGCTGCTGGACGGCGCGGAGGACGTCTTCGTTCTCGGCGCGGCCGCGCATCCGGCGCGGCACGCCGCGCACTTCGACGGGCTCCCCCAGGTCGACTGGGGCGGGGACGCGGCACCCGGAGACCGTTCGCTCTGAGCGAACAGGCCGCGGAAGAGCCACGCAAAAGGCCGTACACGGTGTCCGTGTACGGCCTTTCCGCTGTGCTGGAGCGCGTCGAACCCGGGGTCAGCGCTCTACGACGCGGTCGAACTGCGTGGTGGTGTGCCGCAGATGGGCCACCAGTTCGTCGCCGACCTTCGGCTCCGAGGCGTCGGAGGGCACGAAGAGGATCGAGACCTGCATGTGCGGCGGCTCGGCGAACCAGCGCTGCTTGCCGGCCCAGACGAACGGAGAAAGGTTCCGGTTGACCGTCGCGAGGCCGGCGCGTGCGACGCCCTTGGCGCGCGGCATGACGCCGTGCAGCGCCTTGGGGGCCTCCAGGCCCACCCCGTGCGACGTACCGCCCGCCACGACCACGAGCCAGCCGTCCGAGGCCGCCTTCTGCTGCCGGTAGCCGAAGCGGTCGCCCTTGGAGACGCGGGTGACGTCCAGGACGGCCCCGCGGTACTCGGTGGCCTCGTGGTCCCCCAGCCACAGCCGCGTGCCGATACGGGCGCGGAAGTGGGTCTGCGGGAACTGCTGCTGAAGTCGCGCGAGTTCCTCGGCCTTGAGGTGGCTGACGAACATCGTGTGCAGGGGGAGGCGGGCCGCACGGAGGCGGTCCATCCAGCCGATGACCTCCTCGACGGCGTCCGAGCCGTCGGTGCGGTCCAGCGGCAGGTGGATCGCGAAGCCCTCCAGCCGGACGTTCTCGATGGCGGAGTGCAGATGCGGCAGGTCCTGCTCGCTCACGCCGTGCCGCTTCATCGAGGACATCACCTCGATGACGACACGGGCGCCCACGAGGCCGTACACGCCGTCGATGGACGACACGGAGCGGATGACGCGGTCGGGCAGCGGTACGGGCTCCTCGCCGCGCCTGAACGGCGTCAGGACCAGCAGATCGCCGCCGAACCAGTCCTTGATCCGGGCGGCCTCGTACGTGGTGCCGACGGCGAGGATGTCCGAGCCCAGGCGGGTGGCCTCGTCCGCGAGCCGTTCGTGGCCGAAGCCGTAGCCGTTGCCCTTGCAGACGGGGACGAGCCCCGGAAACTGCTCGGACACCTGCTTGTGGTGTGCCCGCCAGCGCGCGGTGTCGACGTAGAGAGTGAGCGCCATGGCCGGTCCCGGAACCTTTCTCGTGGCTGCGGTGTATCAGAGGTATGAAAAGGAATTGTCGCTGATTCGCGGGACCGATGGGGCGATGCCGGGCTGGTTCAGCGGCCCGGCATGCGATTCGGGGCGGCTCAGCGGCGTGACATGTAGATGTCGAGCGCCTTGTGGAGCAGCTTGTTGAGCGGGAAGTCCCACTCGCCGAGGTACTCGGCGGCCTCTCCGCCCGTGCCCACCTTGAACTGGATCAGGCCGAAGAGGTGATCGGTCTCGTCCAGCGAGTCGGAGATGCCGCGCAGGTCGTAGACCGTGGCTCCGAGGGCGTACGAGTCGCGCAGCATGCGCCACTGCATCGCGTTCGAGGGCCGGACCTCGCGCCCGATGTTGTCCGAGGCGCCGTAGGAGTACCAGACGTGTCCGCCGACGACGAGCATCGTCGCGGCCGACAGGTTCACTCCGTCGTGACGGGCGAAGTAGAGCCGCATGCGGTTGGGGTCCTCGGTGTTGAGGGCCGTCCACATGCGCTGGAAGTACGACAGCGGGCGGGGCCGGAAGTGGTCGCGCAGCGCGGTGATCTCGTACAGCCGCTGCCACTCCTCCAGGTCCTGGTAGCCGCCCTGGACGACCTCGACGCCCGCCTTCTCGGCCTTCTTGATGTTGCGGCGCCACAGCTGGTTGAAGTTCCGGTGGACCTCTTCGAGGGAACGGTTGGCCAGCGGCACCTGGAAGACATAGCGGGGCTGGACGTCGCCGAAGCCGGCCCCGCCGTCCTCGCCCTGCTGCCAGCCCATGCGGCGCAGTTTGTCGGCGACCTCGAAGGCGCGCGGTTCGATGAAGTCGGCCTCGATGTCGCGCAGGCGCTTCACGTCCGGGTTCTGGATGCCGCCCTTGATGGACGTGGCTTCCCAGCGCCGGATGATCACCGGCGGACCCATCTTCACGGAGAAGGCGCCCTGGTGCTTGAGGTGCGCGAGCATCGGCTGCAGCCAGTCGTCGAGGTTCGGCGCGAACCAGTTGATGACCGGACCCTCGGGCAGATAGGCGAGATAGCGCTTGATCTTGGGCAGCTGGCGGTACAGCACCAGCCCCGCGCCGACCATCTGGCCGGTCCTCTCGTCGAACCACCCGAGGTTCTCGGAGCGCCACTCGGCCTTTACGTCTGCCCAGGCGGGGACCTGCATGTGGCTGGCCGCGGGCAGGCTCTGGATGTATGCCAGATGCTGCTCTCGGCTGATGGTCCTCAGGGTCAGGCTCATTCGGGGCGCTCCTCGGGCTGGTGTGTCCCCATGGGTACAGGGGCTCCGGCTCTCGCGCCGAAGCCTACTGCGCCCTGCGAGCGCCCCGACTGGCCGTATGGAACCTGGACCCCGGAGACGCCGCGTGAAGCGTCCCGAGGTCAGGGGAAAACGGACGTTCGACTCAGAACACGCCGCCGAAGAGGCCGCCGTGGGCCAGGCCGAGGTAGAAACCGACGCCCGAGAGGCCGAGTCCCACGATCAGTCCGAAGCGCTCCCGGGTCGTCTCGGAGACGAACTGGCCGTAGGCACCGGCGAGGATCCCGACGAGGCCGGCCCAGGAGCTGAGCAGATGGAGGCTGTGGAACATCGACGTGACGAAGGCCAGGACTCCGCACACCAGGGTCACCACGAGCAAGGTGTCCTGGAGGGGATGAGGCTTGCCGTCCGTGGCGAAGAGTGAGCCGGTGGTGCTGGGTCGCAATACCTGTGCCATAAGGCACCTCCTGCGGAAGCGGCGCATCGTAGCGCCATACACACCCGATGTGTACAGATTGACGGCCAACCCGGTCGGATTTCAACCGGAAGCCGGAGTGCAGGTACTCTGTACCCTCTGCACCGGTGTCTGCCCAGGCTCAGAGCCAGGTCACGACAGGGATTGCCGCTCGGTTCACCGATCGGTGGCCCGATTGTCAGTGGCGGCCGATACCGTTGCGTACGCATCACAACCCTCCTGCCACGGAACGACCGTGGCCGCTGAGTCCAAAGGAGGTGGGTTCCACATGCGTCACTACGAAGTGATGGTCATCCTCGACCCCGATCTGGAAGAGCGCGCTGTCGCCCCCCTGATCGAGAACTTCCTCTCCGTCGTCCGTGAGGGCAGCGGAAAGGTCGAAAAGGTCGACACCTGGGGCCGTCGTCGTCTCTCGTACGAGATCAAGAAGAAGCCCGAGGGCATCTACTCGGTCATCGACCTGCAGGCCGAGCCTGCGGTCGTCAAGGAGCTCGACCGCCAGATGAACCTGAACGAGTCGGTCCTCCGGACCAAGGTCCTCCGTCCCGAGACCCACTGAGCTCTCCAGCTCAGCTGATTTCGGGCATCGAGTAGCAGCACCAGCAGCCAGCAGCAAACCCGCCGAGAGGTTCCCCCATGGCAGGCGAGACCGTCATCACGGTCGTCGGCAATCTTGTCGACGACCCCGAGCTGCGCTTCACCCCTTCCGGTGCGGCGGTCGCGAAGTTCCGTGTCGCGTCCACCCCCCGCACCTTCGACCGTCAGACCAATGAGTGGAAGGACGGCGAGAGCCTGTTCCTGACCTGCTCGGTCTGGCGTCAGGCGGCGGAGAACGTCGCCGAGTCGCTCCAGCGCGGCATGCGCGTCGTCGTGCAGGGCCGCCTGAAGCAGCGGTCCTACGAGGACAACCAGGGCGTCAAGCGCACGGTCTACGAACTGGACGTAGAGGAAGTCGGCGCCAGCCTGAAGAACGCCACGGCCAAGGTCACCAAGACCACGGGCCGAGGCGGCCAGGGCGGCCAGGGCGGTTACGGCGGCGGTGGCGGCCAGCAGGGCGGCAGCTGGGGCGGAAGCTCCGGCGGCGCTCCGCAGGGCGGCGGCGCTCCGGCCGACGACCCCTGGGCAACCGGCGCTCCCGCCGGTGGCAGTCAGGGCGGCGGCGGTGGCGGTGGCGGCTGGGGCGGAAGCTCCGGCGGCTCCTCCGGCGGCTCTGGCGGCGGCTACTCGGACGAGCCCCCCTTCTAGGCCTCAGGGCCGAGGGTGGGCCGTACTCCCACTTCTTGATCACACAGGAGATACACCATGGCGAAGCCGCCTGTGCGCAAGCCGAAGAAGAAGGTCTGCGCGTTCTGCAAGGACAAGGTCACGTACGTGGACTACAAGGACACGAACATGCTGCGGAAGTTCATTTCCGACCGCGGCAAGATCCGTGCCCGCCGCGTGACCGGCAACTGCACGCAGCACCAGCGTGACGTCGCCACGGCTGTGAAGAACAGCCGTGAGATGGCACTGCTGCCCTACACGTCCACCGCGCGATAAAGGAAGGGTGACCGACACATGAAGATCATCCTTACCCACGAGGTCTCCGGCCTCGGTGCCGCGGGCGACGTCGTTGACGTCAAGGACGGTTACGCTCGCAACTACCTGATCCCGCGGAACTTTGCGATCCGCTGGACCAAGGGTGGCGAGAAGGACGTCGAGCAGATCCGTCGTGCTCGCAAGATCCACGAGATCGCGACCATCGAGCAGGCCAACGAGATCAAGGCCCGCCTCGAGGGCGTCAAGGTCCGTCTGGCCGTTCGCTCCGGCGACGCCGGTCGTCTCTTCGGCTCCGTCACCCCGGCTGACGTCGCTTCGGCGATCAAGGCTTCCGGTGGCCCCGAGGTCGACAAGCGCCGCATCGAGCTGGGCTCGCCCATCAAGACCCTGGGCGCCCACGAGACGTTCGTGCGTCTGCACCCCGAGGTTGCCGCCAAGGTCAACATCGAGGTTGTTGCTGCCTGAGTGCAGCGCTCGGCATAGCTGAGAGAAGGGCCGTACCCCTCGGGGTGCGGCCCTTCTGCCTTTCCTGATCCGGCTTCTCCTGAACGTGAACGCGTCGGCGTGGGTTCTCCGTGGATGCCGGGGAACGCTGTTTCACGTGAAACCCCTCGTTTCCCGTGAAACGGCTGGTCTACGTCAGCGCGTCGCACCCGTGACGATCCAGCGACCCGACCGAGAGCGCAGCCACAGGGTCAGCATCCGCATCGTCATCATCAGCGTCATCGCTCCCCAGAGTGCGGTCAGCCCGCCACCGAGAAGGGGAACGAGCAGGGCGACGGGGGTGAAGACCGCCAGCGTGAGCAGCATGGCCCAGGCCAGATACGGCCCGTCCCCCGCACCCATCAGTACGCCGTCCAGGACGAAGACGATCCCGCAGATCGGCTGGGAGACAGCAACCAGCACCAGAGCGGGCAGCGCCGCGTCCCGCACCCCCGAGTCACCGCTGAACAGGGGAAGGAACAGGGGGCGGGCCGCGATGACCAGCAGCCCGAGTACGACTCCGGTGACGAGACCCCACTGCACCATGCGTCGGCAGGCCTCACGGGCACCCCGGGCGTCGTCCGCGCCGAGGTAGCGCCCGATGATGGCCTGTCCCGCGATGGCGATGGCGTCGAGCGCGAAGGCAAGCAGGCTCCACAGCGACAGGATGATCTGGTGTGCCGCCATGTCGGCGTCCCCGAGCCTGGCGGCGACAGCTGTGGCGATCAGGAGGATCGCGCGGAGCGACAGCGTACGGACGAGCAGCGGGGTGCCGGCCTGGGCGCAGGCCCGGATGCCGGTGGCGTCGGGCCGCAGGGAAGCGCCGTGCTCCCGGGCTCCGCGGAGGACGACGTACAGATAGACGGCGGCCATGCCGCACTGGGCGATGACCGTGCCCCAGGCGGAGCCTGCGATGCCGAGGCCGACGCCGTAGACGAGGACGACGTTGAGGACCGCGTTGGCGACGAAGCCTCCGACGGCGACGTACAGCGGGGTCTTCGTGTCCTGGAGTCCACGCAGTATTCCGGTGGCGGCCAGCACGACGAGCATGGCGGGGATGCCGAACACCGAGATCCGCAGATAGGTCGTCGCGTAGGGGGCGGCGGTATCGGAGGCGCCGAACAACTCCATGAGGGAGGGTGCGGTGGGCAGGGCGATGGCGATCACGGCCGCACCGATGAGCAGGGCGAGCCAGATGCCGTCCATGCCCTGGCGGATCGCGGCCCGTAGATCGCCGGCGCCGACTCGGCGGGCGACCGCGGCCGTAGTGGCATACGCGAGGAAGACGAAGACTCCGACGGCTGTCATGAGAAGGGCCGAGGCGACGCCGAGTCCGGCCAGTTGCGCGGTGCCGAGATGGCCGACGATGGCACTGTCGGCCAGCACGAAGAGAGGCTCGGCGACGAGAGCGCCGAACGCCGGAACGGCCAGTGCGACGATCTCTCGGTCGTGCCGGCGTCGGGCGGCCCTGGGCGCCGCGGGAGCCTGTGTCATGAGCATCAATCTAATCTTCCACAGGTAAGAGATGCAAAGCATGAAGGACCCTTACTCTCTGTCGTGTCGGGTGTGTCGTGGCGCACTGTTTGCAGCGATCTTGATCTGAGTGGGGAAGTTTTTCTTCTGCACAGCCGGTGGATGAGGAAATGGCAGGTCAGAGCATGTTCGCCAGAAGAGCTGAGTGCTTGTTCACAGGGCTGTCCACCGGGTCGTACACAGGTTTCGTGGAGTTCTCCACAGCATCGGGGCCGTCGTCCACATGGCCTGTGGATAACCAGATTGGCTGACGGTGCCCGCGGGCCTAACGTGGTGCGGCGCCCGTTCTCTCTTCCGTCCTCGGAAAGCACGCAAAACCGACGCGTGAGAACCGGAGTTGGGCAGCTCACTTGTCAGTGCCGTGCCGTAGAAATTAAAGGCACTGCTAGGTCCGCTCTGCGGACGGGAGGAGGTGGCTCGGTGACTATTTCCGAGCCCTTGGACGACCCCTGGGCGGACAGTGGTCCCAGTGATCGTCTGCCCTCGTCCCGTCGGCGCGGGAACGGTGGCCGAGGCCGCGACGAGCAGCACGACCGGGACAACGGGTCATGGGAAAGCAGCGGTTCGTCCTTCGAACGGGTACCGCCGCAGGACCTCGACGCCGAGCAGTCCGTCCTCGGTGGCATGCTTCTGTCGAAGGACGCCATCGCCGACGTCGTCGAGGTGCTCAAGGGCCACGACTTCTACCGGCCGGCGCACGAGACCATCTACGGAGCGATCCTCGACCTGTACGCGAAGGGCGAGCCCGCCGACCCCATCACGGTCGCGGCCGAGCTCACCAAGCGCGGCGAGATCACCAAGGTCGGTGGCCCGCCGTATCTGCACACACTGGTCCAGACGGTCCCGACCGCGGCGAACGCCGAGTACTACGCGGAGATCGTGCACGAGCGCGCGGTCCTGCGCCGCCTGGTCGAGGCGGGCACGCGCATCACGCAGATGGGGTACGCGGCCGACGGCGACGTCGATGAGATCGTCAACAGCGCCCAGGCCGAGATCTACGCCGTCACCGAGCAGCGGACCACCGAGGACTATCTGCCGCTCGGCGACATCATGGAGGGCGCGCTCGACGAGATCGAGGCGATCGGATCGCGTTCGGGGGAGATGACCGGCGTACCGACCGGCTTCACCGACCTCGACTCGCTGACCAATGGTCTGCATCCCGGACAGATGATCATCATCGCGGCCCGTCCCGCCATGGGTAAGTCGACGCTGGCCCTGGACTTCGCGCGGACCTGCTCGATCAAGCACAACATGCCCAGCGTGATCTTCTCGCTCGAAATGGGCCGCAACGAGATCGCGATGCGCCTGCTGTCCGCCGAGGCGCGCGTGGCCCTGCACCACATGCGGTCCGGCACCATGACCGACGAGGACTGGACCCGGCTCGCCCGCCGCATGCCGGACGTCTCGGCCGCCCCCCTCTACATCGACGACTCCCCGAACCTGTCGATGATGGAGATCCGTGCCAAGTGCCGCCGCCTCAAGCAGCGCGCCGATCTGAAGCTCGTCGTCATCGACTATCTGCAGCTGATGCAGTCGGGCGGCAAGCGGTCCGAGAGCCGTCAGCAGGAGGTCTCCGACATGTCGCGAAACCTGAAGCTGCTGGCCAAGGAGCTGGAGCTGCCGGTGATCGCGCTGTCGCAGCTCAACCGTGGCCCCGAGCAGCGCACGGACAAGAAGCCCATGGTCTCCGACCTGCGTGAGTCCGGCTCGATCGAGCAGGACGCGGACATGGTCATCCTGCTCCACCGCGAGGACGCGTACGAGAAGGAGTCCCCCCGCGCCGGCGAGGCCGACATCATCGTCGGCAAGCACCGTAACGGCCCGACGGCCACGATCACGGTGGCCTTCCAGGGTCACTACTCACGCTTCGTGGACATGGCGCAGACCTGATCCGGCGCCCTGCGGGGCCGCTTCGGGGCAATCCGCTCGACGTTCGGCGCCCGGGCAGGTGGACTGGTGCCATGACGACACCCCACGATGATCTGCTTCCCGGCACGCGCCGGGCCCTTCTGCACCGTATCGCCGTCGCGCAGAACGAGGGGCGGGCGCCGTCGCTCGTCGCGACGGTGGTCCGGGGCGGGAAAGCGGTATGGAACGGGGCGCGGACCTCGGTGGACGGTCACGGACCGGACGAGAACGTCCAGTACCGGATCGGCTCCATCACCAAGACCTTCACCGCCGTTCTCGTGCTGCGGCTGCGCGACGAGGGTGTCCTGGACCTCGGCGACCCGCTGGAGAAGCATGTGCCCGGCACCGGCGCGGGGGAGGTCACCATCTCCCAACTGCTCGCGCACACCGCAGGGCTGGCCGCCGAGTCACCCGCGCCGTGGTGGGAGCGCACACCCGGCTCGCTGCGTCCCGAACTGGCCGACGTACTGGGCGAGCAGCCCTTCCGGCATCCGGTCGGACGCAGGCACCACTACTCGAACCCCGGCTACGCGCTTCTGGGAGCGCTCGTCGAGGAATTGCGCGGCGCACCCTGGGAAGAAGTGCTGCGCCGCGAGGTCCTCGAACCGCTCGGCCTGCACCGTACGAGTGGTAGCCCGCAGGCACCGCACGCGGGGGGATGGGCGGTCCACCCCTGGGCGGACGCGATGATGCCCGAGCCGGTGGAGGACCTCGGGCGGATGGCTCCGGCCGGGCAGTTGTGGTCCACCACGGGGGACTTGGCTCGCTTCGCCGTCTTTCTCGCCCAGGGCGACGACCGGGTGCTGAGAGCGGAGTCCGTCCGGGAGATGCACGCGCCCGCCGCGCCGCCCGAGACCGCGGAGCTGGCTTCGGGGTCTTCCTACGGGCTTGCCCTGCAGATCGTCCACCGTGACGGCCGAACCCTCGTAGGGCACTCCGGTTCCCTGCCGGGCTTCCTCGCCGGATTGGTGATCAGCGTGGAGGACGACGTGGCGGCGGTGGTGCTGTCCAACTGCACCTCGGGGCCGCCCGTGTTCACGGTGGCCGCCGATCTGGTGCGGATCGTCGCGGAGGCGGAGCCTCGGATCCCCGAGCCGTGGCGTCCGATGGCCGAAGTCGACCAAGGCGTCTTGGAGTTGGCGGGTCAGTGGTATTGGGGGACCCAGGCCTTCGGGCTGCGGTTGCCGGGCGGTGGGGGGCTGGTGTTGGGCGCGCTCTCGGGTACCGGCCGGGGTGCCCGCTTCCGGGCGAACAGCGACGGGACGTGGACGGGGCTCGACGGCTACTACGCGGGCGAGCTTCTGCGGCCCGTACGACGGCCTGACGGCTCCGTGAGTCATCTGGACCTCGGGTCGTTCGTGTTCACGCGGCAGCCGTACGACAAGGACGCTCCTGTGCCGGGTGGAGTGGACCCGGAAGGCTGGCGAGGAGTTCAGTAGACGCCACCGGACGGGAGGCGGCCTGTTTCACGTGAAACAGGCCGCCTCCCGCTGTGTGAAGCCAACGCTGCACGCAGGAGGCCGCGTCCTTGAGGGTCGCCCTGGCGTGTGCTGTACCGCGGGCGGCAGGTGGTGGCGGCAGATCGTCGGCGGCCTGCGTCAGAGCTGGAGTTTGAAACCGACGTGCGAGGCCTCGAAGCCGAGCCGCTCGTAGAAGCGATGGGCGTCGGTGCGGGAGGCGTCTGACGTCAGCTGGACCAACTGGCAGTCCTGGCGGCGGGACTCCGCGACCCCCCACTCGATGAGCTCCGTCCCGAGACCACTGCCGCGCTCGTCCGCGTGGATGCGTACGGCCTCGATGATGGAGCGGGTCGCTCCTTTGCGGGACAGCCCGGGAATCACGGTGAGCTGGAGGGTGCCGACAACGCGGTCCTCCCGGACGGCGACGACCAGATGCTGGTTCGGGTCACGGTTCAGACGTTCCAAGGCGCCCAGGTACGGGGTCAGATCGTCGGGCGATTCCCGTCGGGCACCCAGCGGGTCGTCGGCCAGCATCGCGACAATGGCGGGCACGTCGCCGGCGACCGCGGCCCGTATCTCAAGATCTGCCATGAACGCACCCTACGAGGAAACGCTCACCGAGGGCATGGCGTGCACGGGCACGCCCGCCGACTCCACGACCCGGACCAGGGGCGCCAGTTCAGGATTCTCGGCCGCTTCGTCGAGCGCCTCGCGCAGGGCGGCGTCATTGGTGGGCCGTGCCTCGGCGAGGAGCTTCAGTCCTGCCTCGCTGACATTCGTGTAGATCCCTCGCCGGTCGGTCGGGCAGAGGTAGCGGGCGAGCAGCCCTCGGTCCTCGAGCCGGGTGACCAGCCGCGTGGTGGCGCTCTGGCTGAGTACGACGGCGTCCGCGACCTGCTTCATCTGGAGATGACCGCCGTCGCCGTCGTGCTGTCGGCTGAGGACGTCGAGCAGGGAGTACTCGCGCACGCTGAGCTCGTGTTCGGACTGCAGGGCCCGCTCGATATGGGCCTCGATCCTCCCGTGCAGCAAGGAGAGGGCGCACCATCCCTGAGCGAGGGCGGTGAGCGCGGGGTCCGTGGCTGTCATGGCGTCTTCCTCCGTCCCGGAGCGGCTGAGAACCAGGATAGAGCACGGACGCAATAGACCGCTGTTGCACATAACCCGCGTCTGCAACTATTGTGAATGCAGGTAAAGCGCTCACGCAATCTTCTGGAAGGTGTACCCCACCATGCCTCTCGCGCTTCTGGCCCTCGCGATCGGGGCCTTCGGAATCGGAACGACCGAGTTCGTGATCATGGGCGTCCTGCCCGAGGTCGCCGGAGACTTCGGGGTCTCCATCCCCACGGCCGGACTGCTGGTGACCGGCTATGCCCTCGGTGTGGTGATCGGCGCGCCGATCATGACCGCGCTCGGCACCAAGGTGTCCCGCAAGCGGATGCTCATGGTGCTGATGGGTCTGTTCGTCCTCGGCAATCTGATCTCCGCCGTGGCTCCGGTCTTCTGGCTGATGTTCGCGGGCCGGGTGGTCGCCTCCCTCGCGCACGGTGCCTTCTTCGGAATCGGGTCGGTGGCCGCCGCCGAGCTGGTCGCACCGGAGAAGAAGGCCGGCGCCATCGCGATGATGTTCAGCGGGCTCACGATCGCCAATGTCGTCGGTGTCCCGCTGGGCACGCTGATCGGACAGAGCGCCGGCTGGAGGGTCACGTTCGCGGGAGTCGCCGCACTCGGTGTCATCGGGCTGCTGGGCATCGCCAAGCTGGTTCCGGAGATGCCGAAGCCCGAGGGAGTGCGTCTGCGCCACGAGCTGGCCGCCTTCAAGAACGTCCAGGTCCTGCTCGCGATGGCGATGACCGTGTTCGGTTTCGGCGGTGTCTTCGCGGCCGTCACGTACATCGCCCCGATGATGACGCACGTCGCCGGCTTCGCCGACGGATCCGTGACCTGGCTGCTGGTCCTCTTCGGCCTCGGCATGGTCGGCGGGAACCTGATCGGCGGCAAGTTCGCGGACCGCGCGCTGATGCCGATGCTGTACGTGTCTCTGGGCGGCCTCGCCGTCGTGCTCGCCCTCTTCACCGTCACCGCGCACAACAAGGTCCTGGCGGCCGTCACGCTCGTCCTGATCGGCGGCCTGGGCTTCGCGACCGTGCCTCCTCTGCAGAAGCGCGTTCTCGACCAGGCGCACGGCGCCCCCACTCTGGCCTCGGCGGTGAACATCGGCGCCTTCAACCTCGGCAATGCCCTCGCGGCCTGGCTCGGCGGCGTCGTCATCGCGGCGGGTCTCGGCTACACCGCTCCCAACTGGGTCGGTGCGGTTCTCGCCGCGAGCGCGCTCGTCCTGGCCGTACTCTCGGCCGCCCTGGAGCGCCGCACCGCTCTCCCCAGCGCCTTGGTCGCCGGGGGCATCCCCGCCGAACCGCGGACCGTCGTCCACCACTGACCGGGATCGGGCCCGTCACGGGACCAGGGCCGCTCCCGCGGGGTCTCGATCCAGCACGTCCCCGACCCGACACAGCACACCCCCACAAGGAGAAAACCCTGATGAGCACCACCACCGCCGTTGCCCCCCTGACCATCGAGGACGCCGAGGTTCTCGTCACCGCGGCCCGTCGTGCCGCCGAGGCCGCCGGTGTCCGGATCAGCGTCACCGTCCTCGACGCGGGCGGCCACCTGCTCGCCTTCCGGCGCGACGACCAGGCCGTGCTGATCTCGGGAGAGACCAGCACGCGCAAGGCCTACACGGCACTCCAGCTGAACTCGGCCACTGCCGATCTCGTCGACGCGGTGCAGCCCGGCGGTCTCTTCCACACCCTGCCCACCGCGCTGGACCGCCCCCTGCTGTTCATCGCGGGCGGCGTTCCGGTCCACCGCGAAGGCCGTCTGATCGGCGCGATCGGGATCGGTGGCGGGATGCCCGACCAGGACCACGGCTTCGCCGCCGCCGCTGTCGCATCGCTCGTCTGACACTCGGCAGTCGCGGTGCCCGCCCGAGTACGACGGTCAGAGGCGCCGGTCCCCCCACGTGCTCGGGGGATCGGCGCCTCTTCTGTGGAAGCCGTCGAGGCCCTACCCGGCGGCCACGGTCAGCGGTGCGAAGCGGCGGGTCCAGTCACCGGGCAGTTCCGGGATCCCGTACGTCATGACCGCGTTGAAGCCGACGGAGCCAAGCCCGCGTTCCTTCAGCCAGCTCAGCAGCTCTTCGTGGCGCACGTCGACGTCGGTGCGCAGCGGACGGTCGGTGTGGGCGGCGAGCGAGCGGACGAGAGCTTTCGCCGTCTCCGTGTCCCGCGCGATCAGCGGGCCCACGACATGGTCGGCCATGTTGGGCCAGGCGGCCGCGTAGCCGATGATCCGGCCGTTCTCCTCGGCCACACGCAGTTGGTCCGCGAAGGCGGGCAATCGCGTGATCATGTGGGTGCGGTCGGCGCCGAAGATCTCTTCGTCCAGCCGGAGGATGGGGGCGAGGTCCTCCGCCGTCGCCGGGCGGGTGAGGACCTCGGGCGCAGGACCGCCAGGAGCGAACACCCCACGGACCATCTCGGCCCGGCCGACGACCTTGAATCCCAACTCCTCGTAGAGCGGGAGCCCGTTCACGGTCGCGTGCAGGGTCAGCGGGGTGGTTCCCATCTCCTGGACTACGTGCCGCATCAGACGGCGTCCGACACCCCGGCGGGCGTGCCGCTCGGCGACGAGGACCATGCCGATCGCACCCAGTTCGGGGCGCTCGCGCGGTCCGTATGTGGTCACCACACAGGCGGCGATGAGACCGCCGGCGGGGTCGTCGATCCCGTATCCGGTCCTCGCGGTGAGCAGCAGGCCCCACTTGTGCTCCTCACGGGGCCAGCCCCGGTCCTCGGACAAGTCGGCGCACGCGGCGAGGTCGCGAGGCGTCAGACGACGAACGGGCAGAACGGTGAGGGAAGGTGTCGGCACACAACCAGGCTGTCCGACACCGGCCTCTGCCGTCCACCGCTTTCCCGGTGGTCCCATCGGCTCTGGTCATGTGCTGCGCCACCGGCAGTGAGCGGACAGCTGTTTCACGTGAAACCTCGGCCCTGAACGTCGGTGGCCCCAGTAGCCTCGACAGACATGGCGAGACTTCATCTCTTCGACCTCGACGGGACGTTGCTCCACGGCAGCACCGCGCCCTTGGAGATTTCCCGGCAGCTTGGACTGGAAGCCGAGACCATGGCGCTCGAAAGAGCCATCTCCGAGGGGCATATAGGCCCTCCGGAGTATGCGACGCAGGCGCATGCTCTCTGGGCGGATCTCACCGAGGCACATGTGGCGGCGGCTTTCGACGGTGCGCCATGGATGTCAGGGATTGAAGACGTCTGGAGGGAGGTCCGCCGAAACGGCGACTACTGTGCCGTCGTCTCGCTCTCGCCCTCGTTCTTTGTGGAGCGCCTGTTGTCCTGGGGAGCGCATGCGGCCCATGGCTCGCGCTTTCCCGCCGTCCCGTTCGCGGAGCCGTTGGACCCGGCGGGCGTTCTCAGCGCCGCGGCAAAGGTGCAGATCGCGGACCGGCTCTGTGAAGAGTTCGGGGTGAGTCGAACCGACTGTGTCGCCTATGGCGACTCTCTCTCGGACAAGGATCTTTTCGGCGTTGTACCGGTGTCCGTCGCGGTCAATGCGGACCGGCATCTGCGCAGCCTCGCCACTCACTCCTACGTGGGGCGGGACCTGTATGCCGCCTATCAATTGGCATGTCGCACCAGGTAATTGAGCCATGGTCGACTCCGGTGCGCGTCGGCCGAGATGTGCGCGTCCTGCGTGGCACGCGCGAATGGCAGCGCAGGCCAAAACAGCGTAACGGGACGGAGAGATCAAAGACCTGCGTTTTCCGTTATGCGGCCAGGCGTTGACCCGAAGTGCGATGCTCGATGAGGGCACTGCGGCCAATGCCACTCTCTTGCCTTACTTGTTCGTACGGGGTGGGTATCCGGCTTCAATGCGACCGGATTGGGCCGACAAGGACTGAACCGGGAAGGGGAGCAAACCGGCTGCGGGGGAAAGCAGGCATCTTCCGACCGAGGAGGTGCGCAGACCGACCGAAAGATGTTCGAGGCGAGGCAGACCATGGACGCTCCGACGACCACGTCGGCCGACAACGGCACTTCAGGCGGCAACGGCGGGGGCGGCTGGTTCACGTCGCGCAACGAGCCGTCGGCTTCCAGTAGTGACCAGGGGGCATCCGACGGCCGACGACTGGCCGCGATGCGCCCGGTGGGCCGCTCGGCCTCGACGCAGGGGCAACCGGGTCAAGCCGTCCCTGAGCAACCGGCTTCCGGCCAGGAAACCCCCGAGCAGGCCGGACGGAGAACACCCCAGCAGGAACGAATATCCCCGGTCGTCGAAGCGCCTTTGCCACCTCGTGAGACAGCACCGGTGCCCCACGGGACAGCCCCCACGGAGACGCGAACCCGCGGGACAACACCCCTGGAGTTGCGCCCTCGCGAGGTCGCGCCCCCTGGAACACGGCCTCCCGAACCCCTGGGGGCCGGACCGGTCCCGGCCGTGAAGCGCTTCCTTCCGCCGGCACCGTCCGAGCTACGGCACTTCGATCCCGAGCCCGCCCACGAAGCCGTACGGCCTCGATCGAGCCCGGGACAGGCGGAATTCGGCTCTCCGCGGCTCTCAGGGGCCTCCGCGCCCGAGCACGGGTCCGTGCAGCCACACCACGGTTCTCCTCGGTCTGACGCCCGTCCTGAGCCGCTTGTGACGGGCCGACAGCCCGCTCCCGTCCACGAGGCGTCCCCCGACGCCGTGCTGATCCGCCGGACCATGGCCGAGGTCGGTCACATCGCCGACAAGGTCACGTCCTACTTCTACGCGCTGCTGTTCGTGCGCCACCCGGAACTGCGCCCGCTCTTCCCTGCCGCGATGGACACCCAGCGGGACCGGCTGCTGAAGGCACTGCTGACCGCGGCCGAGCACATCGACAACACCGAGGTCCTCGTCGCGTATCTGCGGAACCTCGGCCGGGGACACCGCAAGTACGGCACCCGGCCCGAGCACTACCCGGCCGTCGGGGAATGCCTGATCGGCTCGCTCGGCCGGTACGCCTCGGCGGTCTGGGACGCCGAGATGGAAGCGGCCTGGGTGCGTACGTACACGACGATCTCCCAGGTCATGATCGACGCGGCCGCCACGGACGAGCTGCGTGCTCCGGCCTGGTGGTTCGCCGAGGTGGTGTCCCACGACCTGAGGACACCGGACGTCGCGGTCGTCACGGTCCGGCCCGACCAGCCGTACCCGTTCCTCGCCGGGCAGTACACAAGCCTGGAGACACCATGGTGGCCACGGATCTGGCGGCACTACTCCTTCGCCTCGGCGCCCCGCTCGGACGGCCTGCTGACGCTCCACGTGAAGGCGGTTCCGGCGGGCTGGGTCTCCAACGCGCTGGTGCACCGTGCCCGGCCCGGCGATGTCATCCGGCTGGGGCCGCCGTCCGGCTCGATGACCGTCGACCACACCACCGACAGCGGCCTGCTCTGTCTGGGTGGCGGAACCGGCATCGCACCCATCAAGGCCTTGGTCGAGGACGTCGCCGAACACGGAGAGCGCCGCCCCGTCGAGGTCTTCTACGGGGCTCGCACCGATCATGATCTCTACGACATCGACACCATGCTGCGGCTCCAGCGGAGCCACCCCTGGCTCTCGGTGCGCCCCGTCGTCGACCGGCGGGCCAATCTCCAGCTGCCGGACGCCGTACGCGAGTACGGACCGTGGAATGAATACGACGCGTATCTCTCGGGGCCGCCCGGCATGATCCGCAGCGGTGTCGACACACTCAGGGACATAGGCATCCCCTCGGACCGCATCCGCCACGACTCGGTGGAAGAACTCGTCACGACAGGCGACTGACGCACCGCGGCTTCTCCGCGTGTCAGCCCAGGTCGGGTGCGTGCATGGCGCGTACGCCCTCGATGTTCCCGTCGAGGTAGTGCCTCAGCGACAGCGGTACGAGGTGCACGGAGGCGATCCCGACCCGGGTGAACGGGACACGGACGATCTCGTACTCACCGCATGGTTCGTCCACCTCGGGACCGTGTCGCAGAGCAGGGTCCATGGACTCAAGCCGGCAGACGAAGAAGTGCTGGACCTTCACACCGGTCGCGCCGCCGCCGTCGTCGCCGATGTGCTCGACCGTGTCGACGAAGCAGGGCACCACATCGACGATCTTGGCGCCGAGTTCTTCGTGCACCTCACGATGGAGTGCTTCGACGACAGTCGTGTCCTCCGGTTCGACCCCGCCACCCGGTGTGAGCCAGTAGGGATCGACGCCGGGCTTGGTGCGTTTGATCAAGATCAGGTCGTCACCGTCCAGCAGGACGGCGCGAGCGGTTCGCTTGACCACGGGTCGGACGGTCATGGGAGAAATGTGGCCCGGCTGGTTCCACGTGAAACATCGCGCGGCCGCGATTCCGCGTGAAAGGTCCTGAAGTCCTTGCCCGGCCCCGGAGAACTGGCGAACGGGCTTCGCCCGAACCGCCACCGTTCGGTCCTCAGCGGCAGGCCTTGTTGCCTTGCGAAGCGGCTCCCGGTCCGGGCCGGCCTCAGCTCCAGTCGGAGGCCGCCCGCAGGAGCCATTCGTGCGCCCGGGCGATGTGCGGCATCGCCAGCGTTCCGGTCCGGACGACGAGGAAGTACGTACGCAGCGGGGGCACCGCGGGGTCGAGGAGCGCCACGACGTCTCCGCGTTCGATGGCGTCGGAGCAGAGATATTTGGGCAGGACGGCGAGGCCGGCGCCCGCGGTGGCGCAGGCGAGGACCGCCCGCAGATCCGGGACGACAACCGTGCCGGCGGCGGCCGGCCGGCAGTCGAAGACCGAGGCCCAGTAGCGGGCGACGAGCGGCAGCGACTCGTGGACCTCGACGATGGGGAAGTCCTCGAGCGCGTGGGCGCCCTTGCGGCGGAGTTTGCCCGGATCGATTTCCTCGGCCCAGCGCGGAGCGGCGACCAGGACATGCTCTTCGTCGCAGAGCGGAGTCGCGGTGAGAAGAGCACCGCGTGGTTGGGCCGTCGTCATGGCCAGATCATGATGTCCGGCGGCGAGCCCCTCCATCGTCTCCTCCGCGTTGCCGAAGGAGACGCGCAGCGCGAAACCCTGTCCGTCGTCGCCGGTCAGTTCCGTGAGAGCGGGCAACGCGCGTTCCGCCGTGAACTCCGGTGGCCCCGCGAGATGCAGTGTGCGAAGGGACGAGTCCTCGTCGAGTCCGGTCTCGGCTATCTCCACGAGGGCATCGAGATGCGGCGCCGCCTTGTGGGCGAGTTCGTCGCCGATGGTCGTGGGTGTCACCCCGCGCGCCTGGCGCAGAAACAGTGGCCGCCCCAACTGGCGCTCCAGTGTGCGGATCTGCGAGGTGACGGCCGGCTGGGACAGACCGAGCAGCGCGGCGGCACGAGTGAAGGAACCGGCCCGGTGCACAGTCACAAAAGTGCGCAGCAAGGCCAAGTCCATGGTGCCCCTCCCCTTTCAGCACCCCCGCGCGAGCCCCAACTATAAATAAGTCGATAGGTCTCTGTCGCTACTGTGATTGGACACTGACACAGAGTCAACTAGCCTTGTTCGCGCGGTTCTTCGCGCGCGGAACCGGGACGGTCCGAGCCACGAGGGGGGAGGCTCGGACCGTCCGTAGTACGTAGCGGGGGTACTGATCCCGACTTCATGGCCGGTTCACTTCGCAGAGGCGTCGAGGGCCCTCAGCACGTCCGCCACCAGGTCCTCGGGGTCCTCGGCGCCCGCGGAGAAGCGGATGAAGCCTTCCGGGACCGAGTCCCCGCCCCAACGGCCGCGCCGCTCCGCCGTGGACCGCACCCCGCCGAAGCTGGTGGCGTCGTCCACCAGGCGCAGCGCGTCGAGGAAACGCTCGGCACGTTCGCGCGAGGGCAGCGTGAAGGAGACCACGCATCCGAAGCGACGCATCTGCTGCGACGCGATCTTGTACGCGGGGTCGTCGGGCAGCCCCGGGTAGCGCAGCCCCGTCACCTCGGGCCGGTCCCGCAGGACCTCGGCGATCGTCCTCGCGGTGGCGGTCTGCCGGTCGGCCCTCAGCTGGAGCGTGGCGAGCGAGCGGTGGGCCAGCCAGGCCTCCATCGGGCCGGGGATGGCGCCGACGACCTTGCGCCAACGTCGTACGGGAGCCATCAGAGAGGCGTCCCGCCCGGTGACGTACCCCAGGAGGATGTCGCCGTGCCCGGTGAGCATCTTGGTGCCGCTGGCCACGGAGAAGTCGGCGCCCAGCTCCAGGGGGCGCTGTCCGAGCGGGGTGGCCAGGGTGTTGTCCACGGCGACGAGCGTGCCCTGCGCGTGCGCGGAGGCGACGAGGCGTCGCAGGTCGCAGACGTCGAGACCCGGGTTGGACGGCGTCTCGATCCACAGCAGCTTCGCGCCGTCGAGGACCTCCAGCTGGGCATCGCCGGCGGTGGGGGCGGTGCGCACCTCGATGCCGTACGCGGTCAGTTGCTCGCGCACCAGCGGCAGCACCTGGTAGCCGTCGGCGGGCAGGACGACGATGTCGCCGGCCCGCAGCTGTGAGAAGAGCACCGCGGAGATGGCGGCCATGCCGGAGGGGAAGGAGAGCGTTTCGACGGAGTCCTGTCCGGGCGCCTCCAACTCGCCGATGGCGCGCTCCAGGAGGGTCCAGGTCGGGTTCTCGTCGCGGCCGTAGGTGTACGGGCCGGTGGGTTCACCGGGCAGATGGAAGTGCGCGGCGAAGACCGGGCCGGGAAGAGTCGGCTCGTACTTGACGGGCTCGGGCAGCCCGGCACGCACCGCCCGTGTGCCGTCGCCCGGCGTTGTCGCCCGGGTGCCCTCCCTCTCTCCCGCCGGGCCTGTGCCCTCGCCGCTCGCCGTGACGAAATCCCCTGACGTCATGCGCTCATCCCTCCATTTGCTCTCGTACCGCGGCGAGCAGACCGGAGCTCGCCGCCTCCACCATCTCAAGACATTCCTCGAAGTCGTCCATATGTCCGTAATACGGATCGGGGACGTCCAGGTCGTCGGCCGCTGCGGGGTCGTACGAGCGCAGCAGCCGGATCTTCTCCGCGTCCTCGGCGCTGGTCGCGAGGCGGCGCAGGGCCTTGAGATGGCCGGTGTCGAGGGCGATGACGAGATCGAGACGGGAGAACCACGAGGCCTGGAACCGCCGGGCCGCGTGGCCGCTCTCGTAGCCGCCCGCTTCCAGCACGGCGACGGTGCGCTCGTCGGCGCCGTCGCCCTCGTGCCAGCCGTCCGTGCCCGCGCTGTCGACCTGGACCAGCTCGCCGAGTCCGGCTTCCGCCACGTAGGCGCGGAAGACGGACTCGGCCATCGGCGAACGGCAGATGTTGCCGGTGCAGACGAAGCAGACGCGGTAGGTCATCGGACTCTCTCAGTCGTTGTCGGGCAGCACGACGTTGAGCGCCCAGGAGACGACGGAGATGATCAGGCCGCCCAGGACGGCGGTCCAGAAGCCCTCCACGTGGAAGCTCAGGTCGAGTTTGTCGGCGAGCCACGAGGTGAGCAGCAGCATCAAGGCATTCACCACAAGGGTGATCAGGCCGAGGGTGAAGACGAAGAGCGGGAAGGTCAGTACCTTCACGACCGGCTTGACCAGGAAGTTCACCAGTCCGAAGACCAGTGCGACGAGGAGGAGCGTGCCTATCTCCTTGCCCGTGCTGTCGCCCGTCAGAGTGATCTTGTCGAGCAGCCAGACGGCGACTGCCAGGGCCCCCGCGTTGGCGAGTGTCTTGACTACGAAATTCTTCATGTGTCTGATCGTGGCAGAGAGATCGACTGGCAAGAAGGGGCTGTGGACACAGCCTGCGGTGCACAAGAGCGGACGAGGGCGATGAAGGCATTCCGGCTGGACGAACTGGAGGCGGAACGCGCCGCCAACGACGGCGCCTACCTGCGGTTTCTGCGTGAGCGGAACATGTCGGTCGGGCTGTACGCGCTCGACGCGGGCGGCCTCGACCCGCAGAAGCCGCACGCCCAGGACGAGGTGTACTTCGTGGTGAGCGGGCGTGCGTCGATCACGGTCGGCCTGGAGACCACTCAGGTGGCACGGGGCAGCGTCGTCTACGTACCCGCCGGGGTCGCCCACAAGTTCCACCACATCACGGAGGATCTACGGGTCCTGGTGGTGTTCTCTCCGCCCGAGAGCTGACCCGCGTCTCAGGGTTCCCTAGGGGGACGGTCAGGGGAGGACAAGGGGTGCGAGGCCACCGCACGGCCTCCCTCCGGCCTAGCATTCGTTGCGAGACATCAGAGAACCCGGAATCAGTGTCCCGGTGTTGGGGCCACGGGCCAGGAGAGGTAAGGACAGGGCGATGCGAGAGATCTTCAACGGTATGCCGTGGTGGGTGAAGTGGGTCGCGGTGCCGGTCATCGCCCTGGTGGTGTTCGGCAGTCTGATAGCGAGCATCGTCGGCTTCGTCATCGGCCTGCTCTTCAAGCTGCTGATCTTCGTCGCGCTGGTAGGCGGGCTGATCTACATCGTGCGGAAGTTCGTGTCGGGTTCCTCCTCGCGCAGCGACTGGTGAGGCGCGAGAGGGTGAGCGACAGGTAACGGCGAAGGGGGAAAGGGAACCCAAGGTTCCCTCGGCCGGGGGAAGTTTTCGGCGAGGCCGTATGCGAGCGGTGACTGGCGGTTAGAGTCCGGAACTCGACGCGGGGTCGACCCGCAGACAGCGCACAGCCCCCTCCCGTGTCTCCCCGCACGGGCGGTCCTCCTCGCGCTTCGGAGTGCCCCTTGGCCACGGTTGACACCGCACCCGCACCATCAGTCGCTCCCCCCTTCCGGCGATCGGGCACGCCCGCGGTGGCACGCGTGCCACCGGTCCAGCCGCGTACGTCACCGGGGGAGCCGCCCGTTTCACGCACCCCGCCGGCCCCACCCAGGGAGCCGACGCCGCAGCGAACTCCGACGGCGGAGGCACGTACTCGGCGCACCCAGCCGGCGGATGGGCTCACCCGGCACGCCAGACCGTCGGTGACCCCCGGTTCGCCCTCGCCGGTCGCGGGGTCGGCACGGCTCGCCCGCCCCCGTACCGCGGAGCCCGACGCCGCCGCTCTGGACTCCCACCCCACCACTCTGATCGGCTCGGTCCAGCGGGCGATGCGGCTGCTGGAGGCCGTCGCCGCGCGTGAGCAGGGCGCCCCCGCCAAGCAGCTCGCCCGGGAGGCGGGACTCGCGTTGCCGACCGCCTACCACCTGCTGCGCACCCTGGTCCACGAGGGTTATCTGTGCCGTGACAGAGGGCTGTTCTTCCTCGGTGAGGCCACCGAACGGCTGAGCAGCAGTGGAGCCCAGCAGAAACGTCGCAGCACGGTGAGGGACACGCTCGCGCACTGGCGCGATGCGCTCGGCACCCCCGTGTACTGGGCGGTCTACCGCGACGGCGAGATCGAGGTCGTGTGTGTCGCCGACACCCCGGCGAACCCCGCGGTCGAGGAGTGGGCCGACTTCCGTGAGACCGGGCACGCCCACGCGATCGGCCAGTGTCTGCTGTCCCAGCTGGACGACAAGTCCAGGCGCGACCACCTCGATCGCTACCCGGTGCAGCCGATCACTCCGTACACGGTGCGTGACAAGGACCGTCTGCTGCGGCGCCTGGAACGGACGGGGCGGATGGAACCGGTGATCGAGCGGCAGGAGTACGCGCTGGGCACGGTCTGTGCCGCGATCCCGGTCACCGCGGGCAGTTCGGCCGCGGCCGTGGCCCTGTCCCTCCCTTCCCACCAGGTCGACCGACTGCTGCCCGCGGCGCGGAAGTTGCAGAGCGAAGTCGGCAGGCTGCTAGGAACACTCGCCATCTCTATCAGTATCTGAAAACTCACTCCTTGTAATGCGGCATGCACGTTGAGCAAGATTTCCAGCAGTGTCAGGGGGACGAATCCTGGCCAGTCGATGGCAAACGACGGGGTAGGCGATGCGCGAGTCGGTGCAGGCAGAGGTCATGATGAGCTTCCTCGTGTCCGAGGAGCTGTCCTTCCGGATTCCGGTCGAGCTGCGATACGAGACCGGTGATCCGTACGCTGTGCGGCTGACCTTCCACTTGCCCGGCGACGCGCCCGTGACCTGGGCGTTCGGGCGGGAGCTGCTGATCGACGGAGTCGGCAGGCCGTGCGGTGACGGCGATGTGCACATCGCTCCGGCGGACCCGGAGGCGTTCGGCGAGGTGCTGATCCGGCTTCAGGTCGGTGGCGATCACGCGCTGTTCCGGTCCGGGGCCGCGCCGCTCGTCGCGTTTCTCGACCGGACGGACAAACTGGTGCCGCTCGGGCAGGAGCGCTCCCTCGCGGGTTTCGACACGTCTCTCGACGAAGCGCTCGACCGCATCCTCGCGGAGGAGCAGAGTGCGGGCTGAAGCCCCGGCAGCCCGGAGCGGAGGAACGCTTCCTCACAAGGGGCGTCCGTGCAGGATGGTTTCAGCGCTTCCGGCGGACGGTTCAGTGCTTGCGGCGGCGACCCTTCCCACTCCGTGCCGGCGTCCTGGCAGCCGCGGGTTCCACGGGGACGGGAGCCGTCCCCTCACGGTCCGCGGCGACCACGAGTGCGGCCAGCGCGGTCGTCACCGGCACCGCGGCGACCAGACCGATCGATCCGACCAGGGTGCGCACGATCTCCTCGGCGACCAGTTCGCTGTTGGCGACGGTGCCCACACTGCTCTGCGCGATCGAGAAGAGAAGCAGCAGCGGCAGCGCGGCGCCCGCGTAGGCCAGGACGAGCGTGTTGACGACCGACGCGATGTGGTCGCGGCCGATACGGATACCCGCGCGGTACAGGCCACGCCAGCCCATCGTGGGGTTCGCCTCGTGCAGTTCCCAGACCGCGGACGTCTGCGTCACCGTCACGTCGTCGAGGACACCGAGCGAACCGATGATGACTCCGGCCAGCAGCAGACCGCTCATGTCGATGGACGGGTACAGACCGTGGATCAGGCCGGTGCTGTCGTCGGTGTTGCCGGTCAGCACGGCCCAGTCGATGAAGACCGAGCCCAGGAGGCCGATCAGCACCAGTGAGAGCAGGGTGCCGACCACCGCCACGGATGTCCTGGCCGACAGGCCATGGCACATGTAGAGCGCGATCAGCATGATCGCGCTGGATCCGACAACGGCCACCAGCAGCGGGTTCGAGCCCTGCAGGATCGCCGGCAGGATGAAGAAGTTCAGGATCATGAAGCTGATGGTCAGCGCGACCAGCGCCATGACTCCGCGCATCCGGCCGATCACCACGACGACCACGGCGAAGATCACGGCGAGCAGCGTCAGGGGCAGCTTCCGGTTCGCGTCCGTGACCGAGTACTGGAGGTCCTTGGGGGCGGAGGGTTCGTACGCGACGACGACCTTCTCGCTCTGGTGCAACTGCCGTGACTGATCCGGCTGAACGATCTCGATGAACGTACGGCCCGTGTCCTTGCCGGTGTCGATCCGGACCGTCGCCTTCTTGCATTCACCCGCGGCCCGCTGCTGGGCGGAGGAGCCCCGGGTGGTGGAAGTGTCGCCCGTCGGGGCCTCCGAGGAGGCGTTCACGGACTTGCAGTCCACCTGGTCGATCCGCGTGACCGTCGCCTGCTGCGTCTGCCGGTCGAAGCCGACACCGGTGCGCTGGTGTGAGGGCGCACCGCCGGGCCACAGCACCACGAGACCCACCGCGACCGCGGCCGCGAAGGGGATCAGTACCGCTGCGATGACCTTGCGCAGGTGCCTGGAGACCGGCGCGGCGGGACCGTGGCTGTGCGAGTGCCCGTGCCCGGCGCTCGCGCCCTCGCCGTGCCCATCGGCGGGACCCGGTCCGCGTTTGCCGTAGGAACCGTGCTGCGCACCGCCCGCCCCGTGACCCGGATCACCACCCGGCTCATGCCCATGCCCATGCCCGTGTCCGGTGCCGGTGCCGTGCCCATGGCCGTCGCCGGCACCCGGACGGTGCGGCGGCTCGGACGGCGGGAACGGCTGCTGTTGGGTCGTTGTCACCGCCCGATCATCGCAAGAACGGCAAGGGGCCCTCTGTTCAGCGCGCCAAATATGACGCTAGCGTGGAGGCACCTTTGCACACGCGGGAGCTCGGAGCACCGGGCTGAGAGGGCGCTGACCTCCGTCTTCGCGATGTTTCACATGAAACATCGACGAACGGAAGCCGCTGCGTCGACCGCTGAACCTGTTACCGGGTAATGCCGGCGTAGGGAGTAGGTCTCATGACCAACAAGGACGTACGCACGCCTGTCTCCAGCCAGACGGACGAGGTTTCCTCTCCGTCCCTTAACGGCGAGGCCGGGAGGTCCATCGGCTGGCACAAGGCGTACGTCGGGGGTACGCGTCCCGATCTGCGGGTGCCGGTTCGCCAGGTGCACCTCACCAACGGTCAGTCCGTGACGCTGTACGACACCTCCGGCCCGTACACCGATCCGACCATCGACACCGATGTGCGCAGGGGGCTGGCACCGCTGCGCGAGAACTGGATCATCGCCCGCGGAGACACCGAGGAGTACGCGGGCCGTCCCGTCCGCCCCGAGGACGACGGGATCAAGCACACATCCCCGCGCGGGGGGTTGCGCAATCTCGACGCGGTCTTCCCCGGACGGCCGCGCCAGCCGCGCCGCGGGCGCACGGGGCAGGCGGTCACCCAGCTCGCGTACGCGCGACGCGGCGAGATCACGCCCGAGATGGAGTTCGTGGCGGTCCGCGAGAACGTCGACCCCGAGGTCGTACGGGAGGAGATCGCCGCCGGCCGGGCGGTGCTGCCCGTGAACGTCAACCACCCGGAGACCGAGCCGATGATCATCGGCAAGCGGTTCCTGGTGAAGGTCAACGCCAACATCGGCAATTCCGCGGTCACTTCCTCCATCGAGGAGGAGGTCGAGAAGATGACCTGGGCGACCCGTTGGGGCGCCGACACGGTCATGGACCTGTCGACCGGCCGCAACATCCACACCACGCGCGAGTGGGTGCTGCGCAACTCCCCCGTCCCCATCGGCACGGTGCCGCTCTATCAGGCGCTGGAGAAGGTCGACGGCCGTGCCGAGGAGCTGACCTGGGAGATCTACAAGGACACGGTCATCGAGCAGGCCGAGCAGGGCGTGGACTACATGACGGTCCACGCGGGCGTGCGCCTGGCGTACGTGCCGCTCACCGCGAACCGTAAGACCGGCATCGTCTCGCGCGGCGGCTCGATCATGGCCGCCTGGTGCCTCGCGCACCACAAGGAGTCGTTCCTGTACGAGAACTTCGAGGAGCTCTGCGAGATCCTCGCCGCGTACGACGTCACCTATTCGCTCGGCGACGGTCTGCGTCCCGGCTCCATCGCGGACGCCAACGACGCCGCCCAGTTCGCGGAGTTGAGGACGCTCGGGGAACTCAACACGATCGCGAAGCGTTTTTACGTGCAGACGATGATCGAAGGCCCGGGGCATGTCCCGATGCACAAGATCAAAGAGAACATCGACCTTCAGCAGGAGATCTGTGATGAAGCTCCGTTCTATACGCTCGGCCCGCTGACGACAGACGTCGCGCCGGCGTACGACCACATCACTTCCGGTATCGGTGCCGCGATGATCGCCTGGTGGGGCACGGCCATGCTCTGCTATGTCACGCCCAAGGAGCACTTGGGCCTGCCCGATCGTGACGACGTCAAGACCGGCGTCATCACCTACAAGATCGCCGCCCACGCAGCCGACCTCGCCAAGGGGCACCCAGGTGCACAGGAATGGGATGACGCGCTCTCCGACGCCCGCTTCGAGTTCCGGTGGGAGGACCAGTTCAACCTGGCTCTCGATCCGGACACGGCACGGGAGTTCCACGACGAGACACTGCCGGCCGAGCCCGCCAAGACGGCCCACTTCTGCTCCATGTGCGGGCCGAAGTTCTGCTCGATGAAGATCAGCCAGAGCATCAACGAGCGGTTCGGCGGGGACACGGCCGACGGCGCTTCCGCGGCGGAGATCTCCGAGGGCATGCTTCAGAAGTCCCGGGAGTTCGCGGAGGCGGGCAACCGCGTGTACTTGCCGCTGGCCGACTGAGCTGCTGAACAGGGGCGCGGTCCGGGGCGGGTTCCCGGACCGTCGCCCCCGGCCCGGTCACTCGGTGATGTCCTGCGGGTACCAGCGCAGTTCCACCGTGTTGCCGTCCGGGTCCTGGACGTAGACCGAGGTGGCGGTGCCCCGCGCGCCGAAGCGTTCCACGGGACCCTCGAGCACGGTGAAGGATCCCGACGCGATGACCTCGTCCCAGTCCAGCGGTTCCACGGTGAGACAGATGTGGTCGACGTTGGACTCCCCGCGGGCATCGGCGACCAGGTCGATGATGGTTCCCTCGGTGACCCTCACCGACGGGAACGGGACCTCGCCGCCCCGCCACTCGGCGACGCGTACGGGAGCGAGGCCGAGAAGTCCGGTGTAGAAGCCCAGGGACCGTTCGACGTCCTCGACGTTGAGGACCAGGTGGTCGAAGGCCTTCACGCGCACGGTGGTCACTTCGTCTCCAGGGCGACGGCGAGGCGGAGCCACTCGCTGAACAGGGCGGGGTCGATGTCGTCGGCACGGCTGAGTCTCACGGAGGCCATCCGGCGGGCTCCCGCGACCAGCCGGCCCGAGGGGTCGGCCACATCCTGGCCGCGCCAGAGGCCGAAGGTGACATACGACGTGTAGGCCTTGAGCAGGCAGACCGGGGTCTGACCCGGCTTGTCTCCGAGGCTCCAGGTGGGGTGGCCGTGCCACAGCGCACCGGAGTCGTCGGGGAGGGCCGAGTCGATGACGGGCCTGATCCTCTCGCCGATGGCGCGTAGCGGGCCGTCGAGTTCGTTCAAGTAGGCGGTGATGCCCGAGGAGTTCATAAGGGTCCCGTTCAGAAGGGGTGTGGTACCGAGCATGAACGCGCTGTGTGTTCGGGTGTCCGGGGGACTCGTCGGGTTCTCTCCGGCGGCCGGGTGGACGCCTTCTACGATCCGCCGCGGGACAGTTCGCCATCAAGACATGATCGGTGAACGACCGTTGAGCCAGATTTAACGCCGGGGGTTTCATGCTGGAGCGACTGGAGATCGAGACCTTTCTGACGCTGGCCGAGGAACTGCACTTCGGCCGGACCGCCGAGCGGTTGCTGATCACGACCGGGCGGGTCAGCCAGGTGATCAAGAAGCTGGAACGCGGAGTCGGCGGCTCGCTGTTCGAACGTAACAGCCGTTCCGTCCGGCTCACCCCGATCGGCCGACAACTGGCGGACGACCTGACGCCCTTGGTCGCCGGGATGGAAGCGGCGCTGCGAAGAGCGGCCGACGCCGGCCGTGGGGTCACCGGAGAGCTGCGGGCCGCCTTCCTCGGTGAGTGGACGGCACCCGCACTGCTCAGAGTGGTCGGCCTGTTCGGCGAGCGGCACCCCGACTGCCGGGTCGACGTGCGGGAGGTTCAGCTGTCCAACTCCCGGGCGAGTCTGCTGGACGGTTCGATCGACGTGCTGCTCGCCTCGTTCCCCTTCGACGGAATGGCCTGCGGGCCCGCGCTGCTGCGGGAGAGACGGGTACTGGCCGTGGCAGCCGGTCATCCGCTGGCCGGCGAGGAGCGGCTGTCCGTGGAGGTGCTCGCGGAACACCCCGTGGTGCAGTACCCACAGGTGACCTCGGCGGGGTTCAAGCGGGACCGCACACCGGAGCGCACTCCGTCGGGCAAGCCCGTTCCCAAGGGCCCGGTCGGCGGGTCGTTCTCCGAAATGCTGACTCTGGTCGCGATGGGCCGGGGCGTCCTCCCCGTCGGGGAGCACTCGCGGCAGTACTACCCCCGGCCCGATGTGGCCTACGTGCCCCTTCACGACGCCCGCCCGATCGAAAGGGGACTGGTGTGGAGGGAGGGCAACACGACCGAGCGGCTTCGCGAGTTCGTCCGGGCGGCGACGGACGCGGCGGGCTCTCCCCGCGCGTAGGCGTATCGGTCGGTTCCGGTGGCGGGTTCTCTAGGCAGACTGGACGTATGACACCGACATCGATGAGCAAGGGCGCCAACATTCCCGTTGCCGCGCAGGAGGTGCAGGTCGTGCTCAGCTGGTCCGGGGGTCCCGGTACCCCGGACGCCGATGCCTCGGCTCTGCTGCTCCGTGCGGACGGACGGGTGCGGGACGACAGCGACTTCGTGTTCTACAACCAGCCGAGGCACGCCTCCGGTGCCGTGCGTCATCTGGGGAAGCGGAGGGAGGGCGACGGGACGACGGACACCGTCGGGGTGGACCTGCGTGCCCTGGAGCCGGAGATCCAGCGGGTCGTCCTGGGCGCCTCCGCCGACGGGGGCACCTTCGGCCGTCTGTCGGGTCTGCGGCTGAGTCTGCTCGACGCCGCTACAGGGAAGGCGCTGGCGCTGTTCGACATGGAGGCGACGACGGAGACGGCGTTCATCGGGGGTGAGCTGTATCTGCGGGGCGGTCAGTGGAAGTTCCGCGCGGTGGGGCAGGGGTACGCCTCCGGACTCGCGGGCCTGGCCGCCGACTTCGGGATCAGTGTGGACGAGGAGCCGGGTGCTCCCGGGAGCACGGACGCCAAGGACGCGGCCTCCGGAGCCGTTGGCGCCGGAGGCACCTCGTCCCGGGCCGAGGCGGCACCTTCGCCGTCCTCGCCTGCCGTTCCGCACAGGCCCGCGGTGACGCCACCTTCCGCACCGATGCCCTCGGCCGCACCGATGCCCCCGTCCACATCGACACCCAAGCCCGTAGGGGCACCGCCGTCAGCGCCCACCCCTCCGGCCGCGCCCGTCCCCACGGCTCCCTCGGCATCCCCGGCCCCGGCCTTCGGCTCGGCTCCTCGTCTCATCAAGGGCGAGGAGCGGTTGCCCGTGGACATGCGCAAGCGGCTCTCCCTGCGCAAGGAGCAGGTGGCGGTCAGTCTGCGCAAGCACGGGGCGGTGGGTGTCACGGCCCGCGTCATCCTGGTCCTGGACGCCTCCGGGTCGATGGCTTTCCTGTATTCGAAGGGCGTCGTGGCCGATGTGGTGGAGCGCATGGCCGCGGTGGCGGCGCAGTTGGACGACGACGGAGAGATGCAGGCGTGGACCTTCGCGTCGAACCCGGCCCGGCTTCCGGACCTTGTCCTGGGGGACCTGCCGGAGTGGCTGGAGCGCCATGTCCGGGTCGGTGAACTGACCTTGTTCCGGCGGAGCAAGAAGCCGCGGAAGGGGATGCTGCCGGGCCAGGTGGACATGCGGGCGGTCGGGATCCAGAACGAGGAACAGAAGGTGATCGCCGAGGTCCGGACGTATGTCCGCGAGCACCCGGCCGCCGATCCCACGCTGGTGCTCTTCTTCTCCGACGGCGGCGTCCACCGCAACAAGGAGATCGAGAAGGAGCTGCTGGAGGCGGTGGACGAGCCGGTCTTCTGGCAGTTCGTCGGGCTGGGGCGCTCCAACTACGGCGTTCTGGAGCGGTTCGACACGCTGCCGGGCCGACGCGTCGACAACGTGGGCTTCTTCGCGGTCGACGACATCAGCGACGTACCGGATCCGGAGCTCTACGACCGGTTGCTGTCCGAGTTCCCGTCGTGGACGAGGGAGGCACGGCGGCTGGGCATCATCTGAGACGCCCCGAAGGCAGTGGCCGACGCCCGCGGGACCGCCTCCACCGCGCCGTACAGGCCCGTACTCGAGGCAGCTGTACGAGGCGCTCGCGGCGGTCGTACGGACTCGCAGCCATGACGCGGCGGCATGGGCCCGCAGCCGTGACGCGGCCGTACAGGCGCACTCGTGACGGCCGTACGGGCCCGCGCGCCCGCGCGGGCCCCTTTCCTCCCTTGAACCCGGCCGTCGGCCGACCGGGTCACTCGGGCTGGTGTTCCGGTCCCCCGAAGTCCGGGCTGGAGAAGTCCGGGCTGGAGAAGCTCGGGCGCGGGCCGGCCGCGGGTCCGCCGTCGGGGCTGCTGAACCCCGGTCGGCCGTAGCCGAGGTGGGGGATACGGCTGGGAGCCGGTGCGGGGCGGCCCAGCGCCGCCGAGCCCGGGTCCGAGAGAGCTTCCCGGAGGAACGGCAGGATGCCGCGCTCCAGCAGGGCATCGCGCCAGGCTTCCTTGGCCCGGGTGACCTGTTCGGTCAGCTCGCCGCCCGCTTCGGCCCGGAGCGAGGACGAGCTGTTGCGCAGTGCGGTCAGCAGCAGTCCGGCCGCGGCGACCAGAATCGCGGCCGCCGTGACCGCGCCGAAGACCCAGCCCGTGGTCAGGAGGGTCTTGGCGATGGTCGGCTCGGGATCGAGCATCTTCAGGACGTAGCCCACGAGCAGGAAGATCACCGCGGCTGTTCCGGCGAGGACGGGGGCGAGCACCGCGACGACGGCGACCGCGCCGGCACCGGCGGTCTCGGTGACCTCCCCCACGGTGGCGGCGAGTCCCATCGCGGTCGTGCCCGGCTCCGTGAAGCCGACTTCCTCGTTCTCGACCGGGGTGGACCGCGCCGGGCGGCGCAGTTCCTCGCGGACCTTCACGTAGTGCGCGTACTCGTCCGACGCGGCCGTCGTGATGAGGGCCGTCGCGTTCAGTGCCATGGTGCGCAGTTGTTCGAGGTTGAGCCGCTGGCCGACAGCGGCGAGTTCCGGGCGGTGTGGTGCGGAGCGCAGCGCCTCGTCGAGGATCCGCTCGTATTCCTGGCGGTCCTCGCTCAGCAGGTGCTGCGGAACGCTGTTCATCTGCATCCCCCGATGCTCCGTAGGGCTGGTGGCTCGCACGCTGACGAGCCGTTGGGCAGAAACGGAGGGGAGCCTGCTACGGATAAGCCGATGGTAGAGCGGTGACGGCACGCCGTGACAGGGGGTTTCCAGAAATTGGCCCCCGGCCGGAGTGGTCCGCCCGGGAGGCGCCTGCCCGGTGAACGCTCAGATATCCAGCGGAAGTTGTTGGACCAGCAGCTTTCCGGCCATGGTCACTCCGCCGTCCATCGCGATGGCCAGCCCGTCGGCGTAGACGTGCGGTCCTTCGACCACGGGGCCCGCGCCGGCTTCGCCGTCCTCCGGGCCGACCTCGCCCAGCAGGTAGGGAATGGGGCTGTGACCGTGGACGACGCGTGAGCCGCCGTACGAGCCGAGCAGCTCGCGGACGGCCTCGGCGCCGTCGTCACGGAAGGCGAAGCGCCGGGTGAACTTGCGGAAGAGGTCCCAGCACTCGTCGGCGTCGTTGCGGGTGAGGGTTTCGCGGACGGTGTCGTTGACCGCTTCGATGGAGTCGCCGTAGTCGAGGTAGGCGGTCGTGTCGGAGTGCACCAGGAGGTGTCCGTCGACCTGTTCCATGGCGTCGAGGCGGGCCATCCACTGCAGGTGGTGGTCCTGGAGGCGGTCCATGTCCGTCTTCTGGCCGCCGTTGAGCAGCCAGGCGGCCTGGAAGGTGGCGGTGCCCGCGCCGGAGCTGACGGGGGTGTCGCCGAACCGCTTGGCGCCGAGGAGCAGCAGCTCGTGGTTGCCCATGAGCGCCTTGCAGTAGCCGCCGGCCGCGGCCGCCTCGGCGGACAGCCGCATCACGAGGTCGATCACGCCGATGCCGTCCGGGCCGCGGTCGGTGAAGTCGCCGAGGAACCACAGCCGTGAGGTCCCGGCCGACCAGTTGCCCGCGGCGTCGACGAGGCCCTTCTCCTGGAGCGCGGCGACGAGCTGGTCGAGGTAGCCGTGCACGTCCCCGACGACGTACAGCGGGCCGGGGCCCGCGCCGGGCGAGGGGACGGGCGCGCCGGTGGAGTCGACGGCGACCTGGAGGGTGTCACCCCGATGGATGACCGGCAGATCGCGCTGTGTGGGGGTGTACCCCTCGGAGAACTCTCCCGGAAACTCCGCGGGAGACTCCCCGGACGCGTAGGGAGAGGATTCCCCCGACGCGTACCGCGCAGTCTCCCCGACGGGTCCGGCGCCCTCGCCCTGAGGCGTGTTCTGCGCATACGGACCGGTCTCGTGGACGTACCCGGGTACCCGGAAGTCGCGCAACGTCGCCGTCCGCACCACCTCGGGTCCCTGACCGGCCCCCTGAGTCATCGACCCCTCCACCACCATCGCGCCGCATCTGCACCGGTTCGGACTGCCTGGTCGCAGCGGCCCGCGGTGTCGTCCGCCCATCATAGGAATGCGGATCGCGCCATGTGATGACCCAGGGGTGGTGAATCGGAACAGGAGCCCGGTTCACCGCGGTTTTCGCCCGAATTGGGCGGGGCTCGCCCCGCCCTCGTCGCCTCGGGCGTCAGCCCTGCTCGGGTGATCGGGGCGGACTGACGGTCGTACGGGGCGGACGGCGCTGGGACGAGGTCCGCACGATCAGCTCCGTCGGTATCACCTGCTCGACCGGTTGGTCCGATTCGACCCCCTCGATGGCGTCGATCAGCAACTGGACGACGGCGGTGCCGATTCTGCGCGGTTTGAGGGACAGGGTCGTGACGGGCGGCTCGGTGCTGGCGTAGACCGTCGACTCGCTGCAGCAGACCAGCAGCAGGTCGTCGGGTACGCGCAGACCGTAGCGGCGGGCCGCGGCCAGCAGATCGGTGCCGTTCGGGTCGAAGAGGCCGTAGACGGCGTCCGGGCGGTCGGGCCGGGCGAGGAGCCGGTCGGCGGCCACGGCTCCCGCGCACGGATCGTGCGCCGGATAGGCCTCGTACACCGGATCCTGTCCCACGCGCTCGCACCAGCGCAGGTATGCGGTGGTGGAGAGGTGGGTGTACGTGTCGGTGGTGGTGCCGGTGAGAAGGCCGATGCGGCGGGCGCCGGCGGCGGCCAGGTGGTCGAGGATGCCGAGGACCGCGGCCTCGTGGTCGTTGTCCACCCAGGCGGTGACCGGGAGGGATCCCGCGGGGCGGCCGTCGGAGACGACGGGCAGCCCCTGGCGGACCAGCTCGCTGACGACCGGATCCTGGTCGGACGGGTCGATGACCACGGTTCCGTCCAGGGCGACGTTCGACCACACGTCGTGGCGGGAGGTCGCGGGCAGGATGACCAGGGCGTATCCCCGGGCGAGCGCGGCCGAGGTGGCGGCTCTGGCCATCTCGGCGAAGTAGGCGAACTCGGTGAAGGTGAAAGGTTCATCCCCGTATGTGGTGACGGTCAGGCCGATCAGGCCCGACTTGCCGGTACGGAGGGTTCGGGCCGCGGCCGACGGGCGATAGCCCAGCCGGTCGGCGACTTCGCGGACGTGGCGTCGGGTGGCGTCCGGGAGCCGGCCCTTGCCGTTGAGGGCATCGGACACAGTTGTGATGGAGACCCCTGCTGCCGCGGCCACGTCTCTGATACCCGCCCGGCCCGGCCGACCGCCTCGGCGGGAGGTCTCCGCCCGGCTCACCTGGTGCTTCCCTGCTGCTGTCATGGCGAGCCGATAGTAGGGCTCATTCGATGGGGTAGTGCGGACGCATATGCACGCGTTGACAGACACGTTTCTGCATGGTCCAAAAGGCCTAACTTCCTTTGAAGTAAAGGCAGTTGAGCGATTCCATGCCAGTACGTGACTTGTCGGCGCGCATGGGCCTGCCAAGTGGGCCATGTTTCGAAGAGGTCTCAACTCACCTGTACGAGGGATGCGCGCCACGGCGTGAGCCACCGGCGCATGTGACGGCTGTCGGCGCGCCCCCTTTTCGTACGACTTCGTACGAGGACGGCCGCCGGGTCGTGCGACGCCGATGGCCGGTCCGGCGTACGCGGATGATCACCGGCTCGGACACGGTGTGGTGTCCGGTTGTCCACAGGCCATTCGCAGCGGCGCCGAATCCTCATAAGGTGAGAAGTATTGGTAGCCGGTGGTGATCATGAGCCGCTGGTGGTCACGAGGAGGACTGCGGTGAGCGAGACGAACCCCAAGCTGCGTGCGGAGCTGGCGGGTATCCCCACCTACAAGCCCGGCAAGCCCGCCGCGGCCGGTGCCGTGGCGTACAAGCTGTCCTCCAACGAGAACCCGTATCCGCCGCTGCCCGGCGTGATCGAGAGCGTCACCGCGGCCATGGGGTCGTTCAACCGCTACCCGGACATGGCCTGCACCGGGCTGATGAACGAGCTGGCGGACCGGTTCGGCGTCCCGGTCTCCCATCTGGCGACCGGCACCGGCTCGGTCGGTGTCGCGCAGTCGCTTCTGCAGGCCACGAGCGGTCCCGGTGACGAGGTCATCTACGCCTGGCGGTCCTTCGAGGCGTACCCGATCATCACGCAGATCAGCGGGGCCACCTCGGTGCAGGTGCCGCTGACCCCGGGCGAGGTGCACGACCTGGACGCGATGGCCGACGCCATCACCGACCGCACCCGGCTGATTTTCCTCTGCAACCCGAACAACCCGACCGGCACCGTGGTGCGCCGGGCCGAGCTGGAGCGGTTCCTGGACCGGGTGCCGAGTGATGTGCTCGTCGTCCTGGACGAGGCGTACCGCGAGTTCATCCGTGATGTAGAGGTGCCGGACGGCGTGGCGATCTACCGCGACCGGCCCAACGTCTGTGTGCTGCGCACCTTCTCCAAGGCGTACGGGCTGGCCGGTCTCCGGGTCGGCTTCGCGATCGCTCACGAGCCGGTGGCCGCGGCGCTGCGCAAGACTGCGGTCCCGTTCGGTGTGAGCCAGCTGGCCCAGGACGCCGCCGTGGCGAGCCTGCGTGCCGAGGACGAACTGCTCGGCCGGGTCGGCTCCCTGGTCTCCGAGCGCACCCGGGTGGTCGACACCCTGCGCGGTCAGGGCTGGACGGTGCCCGAGACGCAGGCCAACTTCGTGTGGCTGCGCCTGGGGGAGCGCACTCTCGACTTCGCCGCCCACTGCGAGCAGGCCGGTGTCGTCGTGCGTCCGTTCGCCGGCGAAGGCGTTCGCGTCACCATCGGTGAGAACGAGGCGAACGACATCTTCCTGAAGGCGACCGAGAGTTTCCACGAGGAGCTGTAGCCGCCCGGCGGAACACCTGCCGGCGGGCGCGCCCGCCCATCGGGCCGGCCTGTCCACCGGGCAACGCCTGCCCGCCGAGCCATGCTTGTCCGCCGAGCCAGGCTTGTCCGTCGGTCAGGGGCCATCCGACCGCGAGCCGTGAGAGGGCCCCGTACGCGTTCACCGCGTACGGGGCCCTCGGCATGCGCGGCGGGATCGGGATGGAGGCGGGGACGGGGCGGACCCGGGAACCTCTCGCACGCCATGGGCCAACTGGGCCCTCCCGGTCGGGGCCCATCGGGTCCCGCTTGGGGACCCCCCACCCCTCATCTCTCGAACGGTCATGCGTCATAATTGCTTGTGAATGTGAACGCGTTCACAAGCGTGTCCTGTTGCTCCCGTGATGTCTGCGATAAAGCGGGCAAACTGCCGCTGTGACCACGGCGACGTAAGGAGACTGACGAAGTGGAATTGGCTTTGGCGCCGGAGACACTGGCGCGATGGCAGTTCGGCATTACCACCGTCTACCACTTCTTCTTCGTCCCCCTGACGATCTCGCTCGCGGCGCTCGTCGCCGGCCTGCAGACGGCCTGGGTGCGTACGGAGAACCAGAAGTACCTCAGGGCCACCAAGTTCTGGGGCAAGCTCTTCCTGATCAACATCGCGATGGGTGTCGTCACCGGCATCGTCCAGGAGTTCCAGTTCGGCATGAACTGGTCCGCCTACTCACGCTTCGTCGGCGACATCTTCGGCGCGCCGCTCGCCTTCGAGGCCCTGATCGCCTTCTTCTTCGAGTCCACCTTCATCGGGCTGTGGATCTTCGGCTGGGACAGGCTCCCGAAGAAGCTCCACCTCGCCTGCATGTGGATGGTCGCCATCGGTACCGTCCTGTCGGCGTACTTCATCCTCGCGGCCAACTCGTGGATGCAGCACCCCGTCGGCTACCGGATCAACAAGGCGAAGGGGCGCGCGGAACTCACCGACTTCTGGCATGTGCTGACCCAGAACACCGCGCTCGCCCAGGCGTTCCACACCCTCACGGCGGCCTTCCTGACCGGCGGCGCCTTCATGGTGGGCATCGCCGCGATCCACCTGGTCCGCAAGAGGCACGTCGCCATCATGAAGACCTCGCTGCGGCTCGGCCTGGTCACCGTGGTCATCGGCGGTCTGCTCACCGCGATCAGCGGTGACACCCTCGGCAAGGTCATGTTCAAGCAGCAGCCGATGAAGATGGCCGCCGCCGAGGCGCTGTGGGACGGCCAGGAATCCGCACCTTTCTCGATCTTCGCGTACGGCGACGTCAGCAAGGGTCACAACAGCGTCGAGCTGTCCATTCCGGGGATACTGTCGTTCCTCGCCAACGACGACTTCAACTCGTATGTCCCCGGCATCAACGACACGAACAAGGCCGAGCAGGCGAAGTACGGCCCCGGTGACTACCGACCCATCATCCCGGTCACCTTCTGGGCGTTCCGCTGGATGATCGGGTTCGGCATGGCGTCCTTCGTGATCGGCGTGATCGGACTCTGGCTGACCCGCAAGAAGTTCTTGCTGCCGCAGCACTTGAGGGTCGGCGAGGACGAGGTGCCGCATCTGGTCCTGTTCAAGAACAAGGCACTCGGCCCGAAGCTCACCAAATGGGGCTGGCGCATCGCCATCTGGACCCTGGCATTCCCCCTGATCGCCAACTCCTGGGGCTGGATCTTCACCGAGATGGGCCGCCAGCCGTGGGTCGTGTACGGCGTGCTGCAGACCCGGTTCGCGGTCTCCCCCACCGTCTCGCAGGGTGAGGTCATCACGTCGATGACCGTCTTCACGACGCTCTACGCGTTCCTCGCGTTCATCGAGGTCAAGCTGCTCGTGAAGTACGTCAAGGCAGGGCCCCCCGAGCTCACCGAGTCCGACCTCAACCCGCCCACCAAGATCGGCGGCGACTCGAGTGACGCCGACAAGCCGATGGCCTTCTCCTACTAGGCTCAGGGAGCTGCTGAGTCATGGAACTTCACAACGTCTGGTTCGTACTCATCGCGGTCCTCTGGATCGGCTACTTCTTCCTGGAGGGCTTTGATTTCGGAGTCGGCATCCTCACCAAGCTGCTGGCCCGGGACCGCGCCGAGAAGCGGGTGCTGATCAACACGATCGGTCCCGTGTGGGACGGCAACGAGGTGTGGCTGCTCACGGCGGGCGGTGCGACCTTCGCGGCCTTCCCGGAGTGGTACGCCACGCTCTTCTCGGGCTTCTATCTGCCCCTGCTGATCATCCTGGTCAGTCTGATCGTGCGCGGTGTCGCCTTCGAGTACCGGGCGAAGCGGCCCGAGGAGCACTGGCAGCGCAACTGGGAGACGGCGATCTTCTGGACCTCGCTGATCCCGGCGTTCCTATGGGGTGTGGCCTTCGGCAACATCGTTCGCGGAGTGAAGATCGACCGGAACTTCGAGTACGTGGGCAACTTCTGGGACCTGCTCAACCCGTACGCGATCCTCGGCGGTCTGGTCACGCTGACCCTGTTCACCTTCCACGGGACGGTGTTCGTCGGACTCAAGACGGTCGGGGACATCCGGGAACGGTCACGGAAGCTGGCGCTGCAACTCGGCCTGGCGACAGCCGTTTTGGCGTTGATCTTCCTCATCTGGACCCAGATCGACAACGGTGACGGCGCTTCGCTGGTCGCGTTGATCGTGGCCGTGGTCGCCCTCGTCGCGGCACTGGTGGCGGTCAACGGGGGGCGGGAGGGCTGGGCCTTCATGCTCTCGGGGCTCACCATCGTGGCCGCCGTCGCGATGCTCTTCCTGTCGCTCTTCCCGGACGTCATGCCGTCCTCGCTCAACGCGGACTGGAGCCTCACGGTCACCAATGCCTCGTCGAGCCACTACACCCTGAAGATCATGACCTGGTGTGCCGCGATCGCCACACCGATCGTCCTGCTCTATCAGAGCTGGACCTACTGGGTGTTCCGCAAGCGCATCGGCACGCAGCACATCGCCGTGGACGTGTCGCACTGAATCCGACGTAATGGCATGTTTCACGTGAAACATGCCTGATGAGCCAGGGGTGTGTTTCACGTGAAACCAATCGATCCGCGTCTGCTTCGGTACGCCCGAGCCACCCGCCTCTTCCTTGTGGCGGTCGTGGGTCTGGGTGCCGCTGGAGCGGCGCTGGTCATCGCCCAGGCGATGCTCATCGCGGAGGTGGTGGTCGGCGCATTCCAGCACGGGTTCTCCGTCGCTGAACTCCGCACTCCCCTGGTGTTGTTGATGGCCGTCGCTGCCGGGCGGGCGGTCGTGGCCTGGCTCACCGAGCTCGCCGCGCACCGGGCGAGCGCCGCGGTCAAGTCGGAGTTGAGGGGGAGACTGCTGGAGCGGGCCGCATCCCTCGGGCCCGGGTGGCTCAGCGGTCAGCGGACGGGCTCACTGGTCGCCCTGGCGACGCGGGGAGTCGACGCGCTGGACGACTACTTCTCGCGCTATCTGCCGCAGCTGGGACTCGCGGTGGTGGTCCCGGTGGCCGTGCTGACGCGGATCGTCACCGAGGACTGGGTGTCGGCGACGATCATCGTCGGCACTCTGCCGCTGATCCCCTTGTTCATGGTGCTGATCGGCTGGGCCACGCGCAGCCAGATGGACCGCCAATGGCGGATGCTGTCCCGGCTGTCCGGACACTTCCTGGACGTGGTCGCGGGACTGCCCACGCTCAAGGTGTTCGGCCGGGCCAAGGCGCAGGCCGAGTCGATCCGGAAGATCACCGGTGAGTACCGGCAGGCGACCATGCGGACGCTCCGGATCGCCTTCCTGTCGTCCTTCGCCCTGGAACTGCTCGCCACCATCTCGGTCGCGCTGGTCGCGGTGGCCATCGGAATGCGGCTCGTCCGCGGCGAGATGGACCTGTACGTGGGGCTCGTCATCCTCGTGCTGGCGCCCGAGGCCTATCTGCCGCTGCGGCAGGTGGGAGCCCAGTACCACGCCGCCGCCGAGGGGCTAGCGGCCGCAGAGGAGATCTTCGCGGTGCTGGAGACCCCGGCGCCGAGGTCCGGTTCGCTGCACGCGTCCGCGGGGGAGATCGCGTTCGAGGGTGTGACCGTGCGGTACCCGGGGCGCTCCTCGGACGCGGTCTCGGACGTCTCCTTCACGGTCGAACCCGGTGAGACGGTCGCCCTGGTCGGACCCAGTGGCGTGGGCAAGACGACGCTGCTGAACGTCCTGCTCGGATTCGCCGAGCCCACCGCGGGCCGGGTCAGGGCCGGGGGAGCCGATCTCGCCGAGGCCGACCTCACCGAGTGGCGCTCACGGATCGCCTGGGTGCCGCAACGACCGCACCTGTACGCCGGATCCATCGCCGACAACGTACGGCTGGCGCGACCCGACGCGGACGAGGCGGCGCTGCGCGGGGCTCTCGTCGACGCCGGCGCGGCCGGATTCGTCGACGCGCTGCCCGACGGGGCCGACACGGTTCTCGGCGAGGACGGCGCCGGGCTGTCGGCCGGTCAGCGTCAGCGCCTCGCAATCGCCCGGGCGTTCCTCGCGGACCGGCCCCTGCTGCTGCTCGACGAGCCGACGGCCTCGCTCGACGGGGCGACCGAGGCCGAGGTCGTCGCGGCGGTACGACGGCTCGCCGTGGGGCGGACCGTACTGCTGGTCGTACACCGGCCGGCCCTGCTGGAGGTGGCGGACCGGGTGGTGCGCCTGGAAGCCGCTGGGACCGACGAGCCGCGGCCGGCGGTTGCGGCTCCCGTCGAGGTTCCCGGTTCCGCGGAGCCGGGCCGTACGCAGTCGCCCCGGGGAGTCGAACCGGAAGGTGTGCCCTCGGCGGACGGTGAAACACTCGCCCCGAGGTACCGGAGCCGGGATGGCGTGCTCGCCCGCGTCCGTGCCATGGCGGTTCCCCGCCGTGGACCGCTCGCGCTCGCCCTGCTCCTCGGCAGCCTCGCGCTCGGGAGCGCCGTCGGCCTGATGGCGACCTCCGGGTGGCTCATCTCGCGGGCCTCCCAGCAGCCGCCGGTGTTGTATCTGATGGTGGCCGTGACAGCCACCCGGACGTTCGGAATCGGTCGGGCGGTGTTCCGGTACGCGGAACGGCTCGTGTCGCACGACGCCGTGCTGCGGATGCTGGCCGATACGCGGGTCGCCGTCTACCGGCGTCTGGAGCGGCTCGCGCCCGCCGGGCTGCGGACCACCCGGCGCGGCGATCTGCTGTCGCGGCTCGTCGCCGACGTGGACGCCCTCCAGGACTACTGGCTGCGGTGGCTGCTACCGGCCGGAGCCGCCCTCCTGGTGTCCGCCGGCTCCGTCGGCTTCGCCACCTGGCTGCTGCCCGAAGCCGGTGCCGCCCTCGCCGTCGGTCTGCTGGTGGCCGGTGCCGGCGTTCCCCTGGTGACCGGCGCCGTGGCACGCCGCGCCGAGCGCAGGCTGGCTCCCGCACGCGGCGCGCTGGCGACCCAGGTGGCCGATCTGCTCACGGGGACCGCCGAGTTGACCGTCGCGGGCGCGCTGCCCGTCCGTACCGCGGAGACACGGCGAGCGGACGCCGTCCTCACCCGGATCGCCTCGCGAGCCGCCACCGCGACCGCCCTCGGCGACGGACTCACGGCACTCGTGTCCGGACTCACCGTCGCGGCCACCGCTCTCGTGGGCGCCCAGGCGGTCGCCGCCGGGCGCCTGCCCGGTGTGCTGATGGCCGTCGTCGTCCTCACCCCGCTCGCCGCCTTCGAGGCCGTCACGGGACTGCCGCTCGCCGTCCAGTACCGGCAGCGGGTGCGCAAGAGCGCGGAGCGCGTGTACGAGGTGCTGGACGCCGCCGATCCCGTACGCGAACCCGAGCAGCCGCGGCCGGCGCCCGCGTCGCCGTTCCCGCTCCGGGTGGCGGGGCTCAGGGCCCGGCACGCGGGACAGGACCGGGACGCACTGGCCGGCCTCGATCTGACCCTCGAAGAAGGCCGCAGGGTCGCCGTGGTCGGCACGTCCGGAGCCGGCAAGACCACGCTCGCGCAGGTGCTGCTGAGGTTCCTGGACGCGGAAGCGGGGACGTACACGCTGGGAGGGGCGGACGCCTGCGGGATGGACGGGGACGCCGTGCGCCGGCTGGTCGGACTGTGCGCCCAGGACGCGCACCTCTTCGACAGCACCGTGCGCGAGAACCTGCTGCTCGCCCGCAAGGACGCGACCGAGGCGGCGTTGCGCGACGCGCTCGGGCGGGCCCGGCTCCTCGGCTGGGTGGACGGGCTGCCCGACGGGCTCGACACCCTGATCGGTGAGCACGGGGCACGGCTGTCCGGCGGCCAGCGCCAGCGACTCGCGCTGGCCCGTGCGCTGCTCGCCGATTTCCCCGTACTCGTTCTCGACGAACCGGCGGAACACCTCGACCTGCCGACGGCCGACGCGCTCACCGCCGATCTGCTGGCCGCGACGCGGGGCCGTACGACCCTGCTGATCACGCATCGGCTGGCCGGGCTCGACGCGGTCGACGAGGTCATCGTGCTCGCGCACGGACGCGTGGTCCAGCGCGGGTCGTTCGCGGAGCTGTCGGCCGTCGAGGGACCGCTGCGGGAGATGGTGGAACGGGAGACCGCTGGAGATCTGCTGGTGGGTGCGGTGGCGCGCTGAGCGCCGTACGGGCAGGTCATGGGTGGGGTGGCGCGCCGAGCGTCGTTATGGGCAGGTCATGGGTGGGGGGGCGGGTGGCGTGCTGAGCGCTTATGGGCCGGTCGTGGGTCCGGTGGTGTTGAGCCCTTACGGGCCGGTCGGCGGTGATGCGCGCGATGGGCGGCGACCGGTGGCCTGCGGGAGGTGGTGGGGGTCTTGAGCTCGCTTCCTCTCCTGAACCGACTTTCCCTTGCAAAGGTGACTAATTAGGCTCAAGGCATGTCAGCAGAGCCGGCCTCCCCCGTTCCGGACGGCAGCTCGGACGCGGCGGCCCGGGCGGTCCGTGGTCTGGGAGGGCTGCCCGACGAGCTGGCCGCACGGGTACCGCGGCTGCTGGAAGCCATGCGGTCGGTCGGATCGGGGCTGGAACTGCACGCCACGCTGGACCGGATCTGCGAGACCGCGGCCGAACTCACGGACGCGCGCTACGCGGCCATCGGGGTCGTGGGCGAGAGCGGGGAGGGACTCGCGGACTTCGTCCAGCACGGCGTCGACGAGGAGACCACCCGACGGATCGGACGGATGCCCGACGGCCACAAGGGGCTGCTGGGGGCACTCATCCGCGACCCCGACCCGGTGCGCCTCGCGAACCTGACCGACGACCCGCGCTCCTGTGGATTCCCGGCCGGCCATCCACCGATGCACAGCTTCCTCGGGCTGCCGATCCGGGTGCAGGGGGAGATCTTCGGGAATCTGTACCTCGCGGAGAAGCGCGGCGGCGGGACCTTCGGTGACGACGACCTCAACATGGTCCGGGTGCTGGCCACGGAGGCGGGTATCGCCATAGGCAATGCCCGCCTGTACGAGGCGGCGAAGCAGCGTGAGCGCTGGATCGACGGCTCGGTGGCCGTCACCACCGCGCTGCTGGCGGGCGGCGACGCCGAGGACGCGTTGCAGGTCGTCGCCGAACAGGCGCGCCGGCTCTCCGGATCCGCCGCCGGGATCGTGCTGCTGCCCGCCGAGGAGGGCGGCCTGGAGGTGGTCGCGGTGGCCTCGGAACACCCTGCGAAGCTGCTCGGTGTGGTCGTCCCGCCGGAGAGCGAACTGGTCGCCGAACTCCGCGACGGGAAGCCGGTGTTCCTGGAGGACGCGGCCGTCGACCCGCGCCTGCGCGCGGATCTCACCCGCGCCTACGGGCCCGTCATGATGCTCCCCCTGCAGAGCGACGGCCGGGTCCTCGGGGCGCTCCTCACCCCGCGGAGCCGCGCGGGACACCCGTTCACGCGGACGGAGCGGACCCTCGCGACGCAGTTCGCCTCGCAGGCCGCGCTGGCGCTGATGATGTCCGAGGCACAGCGCGACCGGGAACGGCTCGCGGTGTACGAGGACCGCGACCGGATCGCCCGTGACCTGCACGACCTGGTCATCCAGCGGTTGTTCGCGACCGGAATGATGCTGGAGAGCGCGCAGCGCCGGTCGAACGTGCCCGAGGTGCAAAGGGGCGTCGGCAAGGCGGTCGACGAACTCGACGTCACCATCCAGGAGATCCGCACCGCGATCTTCGCGCTCCGGCAGGGACCGGCCGACGTGCCGTCCGGGCTGAGCACCCGCGTCCTCCGCGAGATCAACATGGCCGCCGTCCCCCTCGGTTTCCAGCCGGGCCACCGCTTCACCGGCCCCGTCGACACGTCGGTCGGCGAACTCACCGGCAAGAACCTCATAGCCGCGCTGCGCGAGGCCCTCTCCAACGCCTTCCGGCACGCGGGGTCCTCCCGCATCGAGGTCTCCGTCGACGCGGACGCCCTCCTGCCGGACGGGCGGCCGGGGGTGCGCCTCGCCGTCGCGGACGACGGCGTCGGCATCCCCGACGGCGGTCGGCGCAGCGGTCTGAAGAACCTCAAACGGCGTGCCGAGTCGCTGGGCGGCGCCAGTTGGTACGGGCCGGGGATCGACGCGGACGGAGGCGGCACGACGGTGGTGTGGCAGGTTCCGCGCTGAACCCCCTTGCGCGGATGACCCGTTCGCGGGCCACGCCGCCGGTACGGGGCCGTTCGGTCCCGCCGCTGGGCCATTCGTGACGTCCTGTCCCCCAGGTGTACCCCTTGAACAGGCCGGGCCCGAAGGCGCGGGCCACGATCGCTGTCATGCGCTCCTCTCGTCGCCATCCCCTTTTCGTACCGGCGCTGTTGTGCGCGCTCGTGGTTCTCGCCGCCCGGCCGGCGATGGCCGACGGCGACGGCGACGGCGCGGATCTCGACATCAGCGCCCAGGTGGCGCGGCTGTACGAGGACGCCTCAGTGGCGACGGGGCAGTACGAGGTGGGACGGAAGGATGCCGAGGCGCAGCGTGGCCGGGCGGAGCGGGCTGAGCGGCTCCTCGTGCAGGAGCGTCAGGAGATCGCGGCACTGCACGAGGACCTGGGCCGGATCGCCAGCGCTCAGTACCGGCAGGGCGGCGGGCTGCCGTACACGGCGCAGATCCTGTTCGCGAAGGACCCCGACGATCTGATGCGCGGTCAGCGTGCCGTGCGGCGGGCCGATCTGGTCGTCGTCAGCGCGGTCGCGAAAAGCCGGCGGGCCGAGGGCCGGCTCGCCGCGGACGAGGAGAAGGCCCGGTCCGAGTGGCAGGCGCTGGAGAAACGGAACGGGGAACTCGCCGAGATCAAGCGGACCATCGAGACGAAGCTCGACGAGGCGCGGTCCGCACTGCAGGGCCGGGCGGACGCCTCGGTGGCGGCGGGTTCCTGCCGTGGTGCGGTCCGTCTCGACCAGCCGCCGGTGGACCCCACGCGCGCGTGGGTCGCTCCGGTGGAGACGTACGAACTCTCCGCGGGCTTCGGCAGCGGGGGCGAGCACTGGGCGCAGCGGCACACCGGGCAGGACTTCGCGGTGCCCATCGGCACCCCGGTGCGAGCGGTCGGGGCGGGCCGGGTGGTGAAGGTGTCGTGTGGCGGTGCCTTCGGCATCGAGATCGTGGTCGAGCACCCCGACGGCTACTACACGCACTACGCGCATCTCGCGTCCGTCGCCGTCGATCAGGGGGAGCGGGTAGCGACCGGGCAGTGGATCGGGCAGTCGGGCACGAGCGGCAACTCGACCGGCCCGCATCTGCACTTCGAGGTGCGGGTGACGCCGGACATGGGATCGGCGATCGACCCTGTGCCGTGGCTGGCGGAGCACGGGGTCGTTGTGTAGGGCCTCCGGCGGCTCGCCGCGGTTGCGGTGAGGCGACCGGCACTACCGCCGTACGACGGCGGTGAGGGTCCGTCGAACGCCTACGGCGGGACGGGGAAGTGACCGCCGCGGGGCCTCCGGCATGTTCGCCGGTGGCTCCGCGGTCGCACTGCCGAGTGGTCAGGTGGCCCCGTGGTCGCGCTGCCGGGTGACGTCCGGCGGTCCCCCTGCCGTGCTGTCGGGCGGTTAAGAACGGCCGGCCAGGATCCGTTCGATCACGACCGCCACCCCGTCCTCGTTGTTCGCGACCGTGCGCCCGGAGGCGGCGGCGATCACGGCGGGGTGGGCGTTGCCCATCGCGTACGAGCGGCCGGCCCAGGTGAGCATCTCGACGTCGTTCGGCATGTCACCGAAGGCGACGACCTCCTCGGGGGAGATACCGCGCTCGGCGCAGCACAGCGCGAGGGTGCTGGCCTTGGAGATGCCGGGGCCGCTGATCTCCAGCAGGGCGCTGGGGCTCGACCGGGTCACGTTGGCCCGGTCGCCGATGGCCGGGCGGGCGACGCCGAGGAAGTCGTCCGGGTCCATGTCCGGGTGGTACGCGAGCACCTTCAGCACCGGCTGATCGGCGTCCAGAGCGTCCTCGGCGAGGAGTTTCTCGGCGGGGGCGACGATCTCCGGACCCTCCATGTGCATGAGGGGGTAACCCGGTTCGAGATGGAGGCCGTACGTCCGCTCGACGGCACACACCGTGCCGGGCGCGGCGGAACGCAGTACCTGGATGACGTCCAGGGCGATGTCGGGCGTCAGTTCGCGGATCTTGACGAAGCGGTGGGCGCCGGGTCCGCCGTGCAGGTCGACCACGGCGGCGCCGTTGCCGCAGATGGCCAGGCCGTGCCCGTGGACGTGGTCGCTGACGACGTCCATCCAGCGGGCCGGGCGGCCGGTGACGAAGAAGACCTCGATACCGGCCTGTTCGGCGGCGGCGAGGGCGGCGATCGTGCGGGCGGACACCGATTTGTCGTCGCGCAACAAGGTGCCGTCGAGGTCCGTGGCGATCAGCCGGGGCGGGACGGTGGAGGCCGGAGTCTCGGGCCGGCGAGTCGCTGAGGTCACGTGCTCATTCTCCCGCATATATGCGCACGGTCGTGCGGCGGTCCGCACACTTGAGTGGTCACCGTCCTCACCAGCGCCGTTACACCCTGTCGAACCCTTGGTGGGCGACGGGCGTCAGCGCAGCTGGGCCACCGCTTCCGTGGCGATCCGCTCGAAGACCTTCTCGTCGGCGGCGAAGTCCGAGTCGGGGATCGGCCAGTGGATCACGATGTCGGTGAAGCCCAGCTCGACGTGCCGGCCCGCGAAGTCGACGAACGCGTCGAGGGACTCCAGGGGGCGCCCCCGGTCCGGGGTGAAGCCGGTGAGCAGGACCTTGTCGAGCTCCGCCACGTCCCTGCCGATCTCGGCGCACGCGTCGGCCAGCCTGCCGATCTGCCCGCGAATGGCTTGAACCGACTGTTCGGGGGTGCCCGTCTCGTACAGCTTCGGGTCGCCGGTCGTCACCCACGCCTGTCCATGCCGGGCGGCGAGCCTCAGTCCGCGCGGGCCGGTGGCGGCCACCGCGAACGGCAGCCGGGGGCGCTGGACACAGCCGGGGATGTTGCGTGCTTCGTGCGCCGAGTAGAAATTGCCGCCGTAGGAGACGGAGTCCTCGGTGAGGAGCCGGTCGAGCAGCGGGACGAACTCACCGAAGCGGTCGGCGCGCTCACGCGGGGTCCACGGGTCCTGGCCGAGCGCGGTGGCGTCGAAACCGGTGCCACCCGCGCCGATGCCCAGCGTGACCCGGCCGTTCGAGATGTCGTCGAGGGAGATCAGGTCCTTGGCGAGGGTGACCGGGTGCCGGAAGTTCGGCGAGGTGACGAGCGTGCCGAGGCGCAGCCGGTCGGTGACGGCGGCCGCCGCGGTCAGTGTCGGCACGGCTCCGAACCACGGGCCGTCGCGGAAGGTCCGCCAGGAGAGATGGTCGTAGGTGAACGCGGTGTGGAAGCCGAGCTGCTCCGCACGCTGCCACGCGGAACGCCCGCCCTCGTGCCAGCGGACGTACGGCAGGATCACGGTGCTCAGACGCAGACTCATGCGTCGAGCGTAAACGGAGCCGGGGCGTGGCCGCCTCAGGGTGGTCCCCGGGCCGGCGTCCGGCGCCGGGAATCAGTGAGGACCGGGAAATCGCAGGTAGCGCGGGGGTACGGCCTCCGTCAGCCAGACGCCGTTGGCGCTGACCCGGAAGACGTGGCCGTCGCGGTGCATGGCGGCGGCGTCCACGGAGAGCACGACCGGGCGGCCGCGGCGGGCGCCGACGCGGGTGGCCGTCTCCCGGTCCGTCGAGAGGTGCACGTCGTGCCGGTTCATGGGCTTCAGTCCCTCGGCGCGGATCGCGTCCAGGGTGCGGGCCACGGTCCCGTGGTAGAGGTACGCCGGCGGGGTCGCCGGGGGCAGTCCGAGGTCGACCTCGACGGAGTGACCCTGGCTGGCCCGGATCCGGGACCCCTCGACGGCGAAGCGGCGCTTGTCGTTGTCGGCCACCACATGATCGAGTTCGTCGCGGGTGAACCGGAAGCCGTGGGCGGCCGCCGCGGAGATCAGCGTGTCGATCTCGACCCAGCCGCCCTCGCCGAGCGTGAGTCCGATCCGCTCGGGCTGGTGCCGCAGATGCTTCGAGAGGTACTTCGACACCTTCACGGTGCGTTTTTCATCCATCTGTTCATCGGCCTGTCTTTCCGTCCGATCGTCCGTCCGCTCATGCGTTTGGTCACGCGTCCGGTCACGCGTCGGTCCCTGCGTCCGGCCGTCCGTCTGTTCCTTCATCCTCCCAGCGTGCCTGGCGAGAGACGGATCACGCATTTGATTTTGGATCGGAGGTTTGATCCACAGCCAAGTCCTGTTATCCACAGGTGAATTGACGAATCTGTGGACAACGCGGCGGCTGTTTAAGGTAGTTCGTCAACAATGCTGGGATTCGCGCCCTTTGTGGCCAGCCGGTCCAACGTGCGCGCCTGTAGCTCTCGTTCGGCGGCCGCCGTGACGAACGCAGCCGCGTGTTCAGTGCCAACAAGGCCCTCCACGGCCCGCATTGTCCCGGCGGCGACCTTCACCGTGCGTACGCTTTCCGGTTCGTCCGGGAGCTGCCCTGCCGCGAGGTGCCGGCTCAGATGGCGGGTGGCGAAGAGCCGCATGGCGCGGGCTAGTTCGGCATCCACGGTCTGCTGCGCGAGCGGTCGCAGCCGCCGGACGAGCGAGGCAGCCTCGGCCGCCTCCGCGTCGCTCGGTGGGTGCTCCCCCAGATAGCGCGCGAAGACATGCTCCGTGGTGAACTCCAGGAAACGCGAGGCGATGTGCTCGACCTGTCCCCTCAACTCCCTTAGATGGCAGGAGATCGCGGACAGGGGAACTCCTGCCGTGTACAACTCGACCGCCGCGGAAAGCTCTTGAGGACTCGGAACGAGGAAGGTGTCCGCGTCGCCCGGAACGGGCTCCAGCACGCCGAGTTCCACGGCGTCCGCCACCGCGGCGTCGTCCGGACGGCCGCCGAACCGCGCCTCCAGCTCGGCCCGCGAGATCCGGGCGGCCTCCTCGTCGGTCCACGGACCGTCCACCTCCGCGACCAGGCCGAGTATCCCGCCGAGACCCCGGCCCGCGTCCCAGGCCTCCAGGAGTTCCTTGATCGAAGCCAAGGTGTAGCCCCGGTCGAGGAGTTCGGCGATCTGCCGCAGCCGCGCCAGATGGGCGTCCGCGTACACATTGGCGCGACCGCGCCGCTCGGGGCGGGGCAGCAGTCCGCGGTCCTGATAGGCGCGGATCGTCCGGACCGTGGCACCGCTGCGGTGCGCCAGGTCCTCGATGCGGTACGCGGCACCGCCCGGCTCGTCGCTCATCTCCCGCAGCCTCCTGCCCTCTCCGCCCCTGGGCCCTAAGAGGCCGCCGCCCGCCCGATCGCCCCCACCGCCGACCGCGCCGCGGGCGACTGCGCCAGATACTCGACGGCCCTGAGCAGAGAGCCCTCCTTCGACGGATGGTACGACCGCCGCAGATAGCGCGGTATGGCCGAGCCGAGCTCCTTCCAGCTGGGCAACAGACCCTTGCGGACCGCCTTGTTGTGGGCGGCGAGCGAGTAGCGCAGCCGGCCGGCGAGCTGGGGGTCGTGGCGGATCAGATAGGCGGTGCCCCACATCCACAGATAGAGCATCATCGGCGCGGTGACGGCCATGCCCGCGACCCGGCGGGCGTACCGGGGCGCGCCCTCGCCGCCGCAGTGCTGGTACAGGTCGAAGGCCACCGAGCGGTGTTCGACCTCCTCCGCGCCGTGCCAGCGCAGCAGGTCGAGCATGACCTCGTCCGCGTCGGCGAGGTCCAGGCCCTCGGCCGTCAGCACCCAGTCGCCCAGCACCGCGGTGAACTGCTCGATCGCCGCGACCATCGACAGCCGGAAGCGCAGCCACTCCCGGGCCGGGACCGGCACCCCCAGGGGCGGTTCCTCGCCGAGCAGCTTCTCGAAGAGGAAGTCGACGTGCCGGGTGAAGGCGGAGGTGTCGAGCCGCTGGGCGGCGAGGTGGTCGAGGACGTACGCGTGCTGCACGCTGTGCGTGGCCTCCTGGCCCATGAACCCCTTGACGTCCTTGCGGAGTTCGGGGTCGCGGACCAGCGGCAGCGCCTCCTTGAGGACCCGCACGAACCACCTCTCCCCGGCCGGGAGCAGCAGATGCAGCACATTGATGACGTGGGTGGCGGTGGGCTCCTCCGGGATCCAGTGCAGCGGTGTGTCCTGCCAGTCGAAGGACACCCGTCTCGGGAGGATCGCGTGGTGGCCGCCGCTCACGGAACCACTGGCCGGGCCGTCTCCGAGCGGTCCTGCCGCGCCGTCTTCCGGCGGTCCGGCCGGGCTGTCCGCCGCGTCGTGCGATCGTTCGCTCACAGGGGTGGCTCCATTCGTGCGATCGCGCGCAGCGTCCTGGGCGCGAAGCGGTGCATGAGGTGGGCTCCGCGCGCCTCGGGGGTGACCGGCACGACCGCCTCGTTGCGTACGACCGCGCGCAGGATCGCGTCGGCGACCTTCTCCGGCGGGTAGTTGCGCAGCCCGTACAGCCGCGCCGACTTCTTCTGGCGCCGCTTCTCCTCGGCCGCGTCGACGCCGGCGAAGCGCGCGGTCGAGGTGATGTCGGTGTTGACGAAGCCTGGGCAGATCGCCGAGACGCCGATGTCCTGCCCGGCAAGCTCCGCGCGCAGACACTCGCTGAGCATCAGGACGGCCGCCTTGGAGGTGCTGTAGGCGGGCAGCGCCTTCGAGGGCTGGTACGCCGCCGCCGACGCGGTGTTGACGATGTGGCCGCCCTGCCCGCGCTCGGCCATCTGCCTCCCGAAGAGCCGGCAGCCGTGGATCACGCCCCACAGATTGACGTCGAGGACCTTCCTCCAGTCCTCCGGGGTGGTGTCGAAGAAGGAACCGGACAGGCCGATACCGGCGTTGTTCACCAGCACGTCCACCACGCCGTACTCGGTGGCGACCCTCTCGGCGAGCTTCTCCATGGCCTGCTCGTCGGAGACGTCGACCGTCTCGGCCCAGGCCGCGGGTGAGCCGATCAGCAGGGACAGCTCCGCCGTGCGGGCCGCCGCCTCCGCGTCCCTGTCGACGGCCACCACGCGCGCGCCGGCCTCGGCGAACGCGAACGCGGTGGCCCGCCCGATGCCGCTGCCGGCGCCGGTGACCAGGACCAGCTGCCCGCCGAACCGGTCGGCGTACTTGCCGGTGGCCGCCGGCCCGGGTGCGGGCATCCCCGCCTCGCGGCCCTCGTTGGCCGTCACGAACTCGGATATCCAGGCGGCCAGTTGGTCGGGGCGGGTCCGCGGGACCCAGTGCTTGGCCGGGAGCGTGCGGCGCACCAGCCGCGGCGCCCACGTCTCCAGTTCGTCGTAGAGCCGCTCGGAGAGAAAGGCGTCCCCCAGGGGCGTGACGAGCTGCACGGGCGCGTGCGCGTAGGCGTCCTCACGAGGGCGGCCGAGCCGGGACCGGACGTTGTCGCGGTACAGCCACGCGCCGTGCGCCGCGTCCGAGGGCAGCGACGGTGTCGGGTAGTCGCCCGCGGGCACCTTCTCGATCCGCTGGAGGATCTTCGGCCACCGCTTGCCCAGCGGGCCGCGCCAGGCCAGCTCGGGCAGCACCGGCGTGTGCAGCAGGTAGACGTACCAGGACTTGGCGCCCTGGCCGAGGAGCTGGCCGATCCTGCGCGGGGTGGGCCGCTTCATCCGCCGCTTGATCCAGTGGCCGAAGTGGTCGAGGGACGGACCGGACATCGACGTGAAGGACGCGATCCGGCCCTCGGTTCGCGCGACCGTGACGAACTCCCACGACTGCACCGAACCCCAGTCGTGGCCCACCAGGTGCACGGGCTCGTCGGGGCTCACCGCGTCGACGACCGCCAGGAAGTCGTCCGTCAGCTTCTCCAGCGTGAACCCGCCGCGCAGAGGCTGCGGCGCCGTCGAACGGCCGTGTCCCCTTACGTCGTACAGCACGACATGGAAGCGGTCGGCCAGCCGGACGGCGACCTCGGACCACACCTCCTTGGAGTCCGGATAACCGTGCACGAGCACCACGGTCGGCTGCCGCTCGTCGCCCAGCTCGGCGACGCACAGCTCGATCCCGCCCGTCCGCACCCAGCGCTCGCGCGCGCCCACGAGACTCACTTGTCCTCCGCCCAGCGCCGCACGTGCGGCAGATCGTCGTCGAGCCAGAACGCGCTCTGTTCGGGGTCCCTGGAGTCCGTGACGACCAGGATCTCCTCGAACTTCGCGCCCGTACCCCGGAATCCCAGGTGCGGTTCGACCGCCCACAGCCCCGGCCGGGGCGGGTGGTCGGAGAATTTGTACGGCGACCACAGTGGGGACCAGCCCTCCCGGTGCCCGTGCAGCGCGTCGCTCGCCAGCCCCTTGAGGGACTGTGTGCCGAACCCGAACAGACGCGGCGACCAGGACCGCTCCCGCACCCGGTCCACCTTGTGCGCGATCACGCCGAACGGATACGCGCGGTGCCGGTTGGCACAGCCCTGACGGGTCATGAGCCGGTCGACGTCCTCGTAGATCTCCCGCAGGGGCCGCCGCTCGCGCACCTCGCGCAGGATCAGCTCGCGGTGCGCCTCCAGATCGGCGAGCAGCCTGTCCTGCACGGGGTTCGGCCCGAGCGAGCCCGAATAACCGATGTCCGCCGTGAAGCCCTTGTGCACCGGGGCCATGTCCAGGATGAACGGCATCCCCGGCTTCAGCCGGCGGTCGGTGGGGAAGAACTGCAGCGGGATCCGGAAGCCGGCGAAGGCCGTGCGGTCGCCGAACCAGGCGAACGGCAGATGGAACCAGTCCCGCACCCCGCGCTCGCGCAGCCACACCCGCTGCATGCGCGCCGCCTCCCGCTCGGTGACGCCGGGCTTCAGCTGCGCCGCGACCGCCTCCGCGCACTCGTACGCGAGGCGCTGGACCTCTCTGAACCCCCGCAGTTCCGCCGCGAGTTCGCCTGCCACTGCCGTCGTCATGCCACCGTCCCACCCTGTCCGCACCGACTGCGGTACGTGCCCGTAACGTGACACTGGCGAATGTGACAGTTGTTAGAGGCTGCGTCAATAGGCCCGTGGGCGACCTGTGGACAACCGACCGGATGGGGATACGGCCGTCCCTGGTAGCCCGTACCTGAGGGTGACCCCTACGGGCCTGTACGACTGGAGACTGACGCGGATCCACCTCCGTGGGCTGACGACCGCTGTGGTGTGCGCCACTACCGTCGAAGCGTGACTGTGATCGCGACCGAAAGCCTGAGCAAGCGGTACCCCCGGGTGACCGCGCTTGACCGGCTCTCCGTGGACGTCGGGCCCGGTGTGACCGGACTCGTCGGAGCCAATGGAGCCGGCAAGTCCACACTGATCAAGATCCTGCTGGGTCTGTCCCCCGCCACCGAGGGCAGCGCACGCGTGCTCGGCCTCGACGTCGCCACCGAAGGCGGCGCCATCCGCGAGCGGGTCGGGTACATGCCCGAGCACGACTGCCTGCCGCCCGACGTCTCGGCCACCGAGTTCGTCGTCCACATGGCGCGGATGTCCGGGCTGCCGCCCGCCGCCGCCCGCGAGCGCACCGCGGACACCCTGCGCCATGTCGGGCTGTACGAGGAGCGCTACCGCCCCATCGGCGGCTACTCGACCGGCATGAAGCAGCGCGTCAAACTCGCGCAGGCCCTCGTCCACGACCCCCAGCTGGTCTTCCTGGACGAACCGACCAACGGCCTGGACCCGGTCGGCCGCGACGACATGCTCGGACTGATCCGCCGCATCCACACGGACTTCGGCATCTCGGTCCTGGTCACCTCGCACCTCCTGGGCGAACTGGAACGCACCTGCGACCACGTCGTCGTGGTCGACGGCGGGAAGCTGCTGCGCTCCAGCTCCACCACGGACTTCACCCAGACCACCACGACCCTCGCCATCGAGGTCACCGACACCGACGAGCACCCGGACGGCACGAGCGCGGTGCGCGAGGTCCTCCACGCGCGCGGGATCGAGACCCACGACGGCAGCGGACTGCCGGGCGCCGGACACATCCTGCTGCTCACCACCGAGAGCGAGGACACCTACGACCTCGTCCGCGACGTGGTCGCCGACCTCGGTCTGGGGCTGGTCCGCATGGAGCAGCGCAGGCACCACATCGCCGAGGTCTTCGCCGACAGCGACGAACAGCGGGCGAGGAACGAACGAGCGGCGAGCGGCGAACCGCGGACCGGCGACGACCAGCGGAAGGAGGCGGTCGGCCATGGCAGTTGAGCACCCCCTCACCCAGCCGGGTGAGCAGACCCGTATCCACAACATCGGCTACCGCAACTACGACGGCCCGCGCCTCGGCCGCGCCTACGCCCGGCGCTCCCTCTACTCGCAGTCCCTGCGCGGCGCCTACGGCCTCGGCCGCTCGGTCAAGTCCAAGGTCCTGCCGATGCTGCTCTTCGTGGTGATGTGCGTCCCCGCGCTGATCATGGTGGCCGTCGCGGTCGCCACCAAGGCGAAGGACCTGCCCGTCGACTACACGCGCTACGCGGTGATCATGCAGGCGGTCATCGGCCTGTACGTCGCCTCGCAGGGCCCCCAGGCCGTCTCCCGCGACCTGCGCTTCAAGACCGTTCCGCTGTACTTCTCGCGCCCCATAGAGACCGGCGACTACGTGCGTGCCAAGTACGCGGCGCTGGCCTCGGCACTGTTCATCCTCACGGCCGCCCCGCTGATCGTGCTCTACGTGGGGGCGCTGCTGGCCAAGCTCGACTTCTCCGACCAGAGCAAGGGCTTCGGACAGGGACTGCTCTCCGTGGCACTGCTGTCGCTGCTCTTCGCCGGCATCGGCCTGGTCATCTCGGCGATCACGCCGCGCCGCGGCTTCGGCATCGCGGCCGTCATCGCCGCCCTGACCATCTCCTACGGAGCGGTCTCCACCGTCCAGGCCATCGCCTTCGAGCGGTCCAGCAGCGGAGCCGTCCCGTGGCTCGGGCTCTTCTCGCCGATCACGCTCATCGACGGAGTACAGACGGCGTTCCTCGGCGCGTCCTCCGCCTTCCCCGGCGAGGTGGGCCCCTCGTCCGGACAGGGCGTCGTCTACCTCGTCGTCGTCCTGGGTCTCATCGCCGGCTGCTACGGCCTCCTGATGCGCCGCTACCGAAAGGTCGGGCTGTGACCACCCTCAACATCGACCATGTCTCGCGCTGGTTCGGCAACGTGGTGGCGGTCAACGACATCACGATGACGATCGGCCCCGGCGTCACCGGCCTGCTCGGCCCGAACGGCGCCGGGAAGTCCACCCTCATCAACATGATGGGCGGCTTCCTCGCCCCCTCGACGGGCACCGTCACCCTCGACGGCCGGCCGACCTGGCGCAACGAGGACATCTACCGGCACATCGGCATCGTCCCCGAGCGCGAGGCGATGTACGACTTCCTCACCGGGCGCGAATTCGTCGTCGCCAACGCCGAGTTGCACGGGCTAGGCGCGAAGGCCGCCCACCGGGCCCTCGCCACGGTCGAGATGGAGTACGCGCAGGACCGCAAGATCTCCACGTACTCCAAGGGCATGCGGCAGCGCGTGAAGATGGCGTCCGCGCTGGTCCACGACCCGTCGCTGCTGCTGCTCGACGAGCCGTTCAACGGCATGGACCCGCGCCAGCGCATGCAGCTCATGGATCTGCTGCGCCGCATGGGCGACGAGGGACGCACCGTGCTGTTCTCGTCCCACATCCTCGAAGAGGTGGAGCAACTCGCCGCCCACATCGAGGTGATCGTCGCCGGACGGCACGCGGCGAGCGGCGACTTCCGGCGCATCCGCCGGCTGATGACCGACCGCCCGCACCGCTATCTGGTCCGCTCCAGCGACGACCGGGCACTGGCCGCCGCACTGATCGCCGACCCGTCGACGTCCGGCATCGAAGTCGACCTCGCCGAGGGCGCGTTGCGCATCCAGGCGGTCGACTTCGGCCGGTTCACCGCACTGCTGCCGAAGGTCGCGCGTGAGCACGGCATCCGGCTGCTGACGGTGTCGCCGTCCGACGAGTCGCTGGAATCCGTCTTCTCGTATCTTGTCGCGGCGTAGGAGGCCGAAGATGTACGACCCCACAGTCGCCCGGCTCACCTATCGGGGCCTGCTCGGCCGCCGCCGCGCCCTCATTCTCGGCATCCTTCCCGTCCTGCTCATCGTCATCTCCGTGGCCGTCCGCAGCTTCTCCGGAGCCGACGACCAGGTGGCCTCGGACCTGCTCGGCGGGTTCGCGCTCGCCACCATGGTGCCGATCATCGGTGTCATCGCCGGTACGGGAGCCATCGGGCCCGAGATCGACGACGGCTCGGTGGTGTATCTGCTGGCCAAGCCCCTGAAGCGGCCCACGATCATCTTCACCAAGCTGATCGTCGCGATCGCCGTCACCATGGCTTTCTCGGCCGTGCCGACCTTCATCGCGGGCATGATTCTGAACGGCAACGGCCAGCAGATCGCCGTCGCCTACACCGTGGCCGCCCTGGTCGCCTCGATCGCCTACGCCGCGATGTTCCTGCTCCTCGGGACCGTGACCCGGCACGCGGTGGTCTTCGGGCTCGTCTACGCGCTCGTCTGGGAGGCCCTGTTCGGATCCCTGGTGTCCGGCGCCCGCACGCTCAGCGTCCAGCAGTGGGCGCTCGCGGTGGCCCACAAGGTGACCGGCGGCGAGCTGGTCACCTCGGACGTGAGCCTGCCGACCGCGACGGTCCTGCTGATCGTGGTCACCGTCCTCGCCACCTGGTACGCGGGACAGCGGCTGCGGTCGCTGACGCTGGCCGGCGAGGAGTGAGCGGGGGCTCCCCGCGCGCGTGCCGGCTGGTGGGCGGCACGCGCGCGGGGAGCCCCTTTTTTCTTGACAGCGGCTTCATCTCCGTCCGAGCACACTGGGCGGACGGAGACGCACGGCCAGGAGGAACGGGGATGACAGCCGAGGAACCACGGGGTGACGGCCGCGAACAGGCCGGGAACCGGTCCGGGAACAGGGCGGGGGACGGGCTCGGGGACACGGCAGGAGAGCCGTGGGACGACCTCGTACTCGACGAGAACTTCGTACGGTCCGCCGAGACGACCGAGCCGTCGGCCCGCGCGCGCATGCTCGCCGCCCGGTGGCGCGCGGGAGGCCCCGATCCGCAGCCCTGGCGCTCGGACGAGCCGCCCGCGGGGTGGTTCTTCAGCAAGGGGCGCCGGCGCAGGTGGCGCCGCAAGTGAGGTCCCACGGGGGCGGCCTTTAATCAGTGGCGCCCAAGTCGGCTTACAGGCACAGTGATTGTGTTCACGCCGCCGCATCGAGCCGGCGCCACATTCTGGGAGAGGAGCGCGACGATGTTCATCAGGAGCAGTACGTCGAGCTCCCGGCAGGGCAGCCCGCGGCGGGTCCCGGAGTAGTTACCGCTCCGTCGAACCCGCTCAGCAGGGGGAGTTGCCCGGGGCGGCCGCTTCGAGCGCGCATCACGCGCGGGCCGCCCACCCGGAGGATTGGCCGAGTGGAAAGGCACCGGCTTGCTAAGCCGTGGTCGGGGGTGAAACCCCGCGCGCGTTCGATCCGCGCATCCTCCGCAAGACCAGGCCGGGGCACCCGGCGACCGCAACCCCGACCCGCGACCCGGCGACGGCAACCGCCGGCCCGGGATCCCGAAGTGGGTTCCCGCAACGGCTACGGCTGCGTCAGCAACCGCTCCAGTACCACCGCGATCCCGTCCTCCTCGTTCGAGGACGTCACCTCGTCCGCGATCGCCTTGAGGTCGTCATGGGCGTTGGCCATGGCCACCCCGTGGGCTGCCCAGGCGAACATCGGCAGGTCGTTCGGCATGTCGCCGAAGGCGATGGTGTCCGCGGCCTTGGCGCCGAGGCGCCGGGCAGCCAGGGACAGCCCCGTCGCCTTGGAGAGGCCGAGGGGGAGAAGCTCCACTATCCCCGCGCCCGCCATCGTGACGCCGACGAGTCCGCCCGCGACCTCCGTGGCCACGGCCGCCAGCTCGTCGTCGGAGAGCGTCGGGTGCTGGACGTACACCTTGTTCAGAGGGGCCGACCAGAGGTCCGTCGCGTCCTTGATCGGGACGACCGGGAGCGCGCCATCCAGCCTGCGGTAGCCGGGGCCGACCAGCACCTCGCCGTCGAGCCCGTCGCGGCTCGCGGCCAGCAGCAGCGGGCCGACCTCCGCCTCGATCTTGGCGAGCGCGAGACCGGCCAGCTGCCGGTCCAGCGTCACCGAGGTGAGCAGCCGGTGCTCCCCGGCGTCGTAGACCTGCGCACCCTGACCGCAGACCGCGAGGCCCTGGTAGCCGAGGTCGTCGAGGATGTGCCGCGTCCAGGGCACCGCGCGCCCGGTGACGACGATGTGGGCCGCGCCCGTCCCGGTCACCGCGGCGAGCGCGCCACGCGTGCGCGCCGAGACCGTCCCGTCGGAACGCAGCAGCGTCCCGTCGAGATCGGTCGCGACGAGCTTGTACGGGAAAGCCCCCGGCCCCGTGGCCCCGGACGGTCCCGTCGACCCAGTCGTGCCGGTCACTTGGAGATCGGCTCCAGAACTTCACGTCCGCCCAGGTAGGGCCGCAGTACCTCGGGAACCCGTACCGAACCGTCGGCGAGCTGGTGGTTCTCCAGGATCGCGACGATGGTGCGCGGGACCGCGCACAGCGTGCCGTTCAGTGTGGCGAGCGGCTGGACCTTCTTGCCGTCGCGCATACGGACGGACAGGCGGCGGGCCTGGAAGCCGTCGCAGTTGGAGGCCGAGGTCAGCTCGCGGTACTTGCCCTGGGTCGGGATCCACGCCTCGCAGTCGAACTTGCGGGACGCCGAGGCGCCCAGGTCACCGCTCGCCACGTCGATCACCTGGAAGGGCAGTTCGAGGCCGGTCAGCCACTGCTTCTCCCAGTCGAGGAGCCGCTTGTGCTCGTTCTCGGCGTCCGCCGGGTCGACGTACGAGAACATCTCGACCTTGTCGAACTGGTGGACGCGGAAGATGCCGCGGGTGTCCTTGCCGTAGGTGCCGGCCTCGCGGCGGAAGCACGGCGAGAAACCGGCGTAGCGCATCGGCAGCTTGTCGGCGTCGAGGATCTCGTCCATGTGGTACGCCGCGAGGGGGACCTCGGAGGTGCCGACCAGGTAGTAGTCGTCCTTCTCCAGGTGGTACACGTTCTCCGCGGCCTGGCCGAGGAAGCCGGTGCCCTCCATGGCGCGCGGGCGGACCAGGGCCGGGGTCAGCATCGGCGTGAAGCCGGCCTCGGTGGCCTGCGCGATCGCCGCGTTGACGAGGGCGAGCTCCAGGAGCGCGCCGACGCCTGTCAGGTAGTAGAAGCGCGAGCCGGACACCTTGGCGCCGCGCTCGACGTCGATGGCGCCCAGGGCCTCGCCGAGTTCCAGGTGGTCCTTGGGTTCGAAGCCCTCGGCGGCGAAGTCGCGGATGGTGCCGTGCGTCTCCAGGACGACGAAGTCCTCTTCGCCGCCGACCGGGACGTCGGGGTGCACCAGGTTGCCGAGCTGGAGGAGGAGCCGCTTGGTCTCGTCGTCCGCCTCGTTCTGTTCGGCCTCGGCGGCCTTCACGTCGGTCTTGAGCTGCTCGGCCTTCTTCAGCAGCTCGGCGCGCTCGTCCGGGGAGGCCTTGGGGATCAGCTTGCCGAGCGACTTCTGCTCGGAACGCAGCTCGTCGAAGCGGACGCCGGACGACCTGCGCCGTTCGTCGGCGGAGAGGAGGGAGTCGACGAGCGCGACATCCTCTCCACGGGCGCGCTGGGAGGCGCGAACACGGTCGGGGTCCTCACGAAGCAGGCGAAGGTCAATCACCCCTCAAGGCTACCGGTGCGGGCTTCCGGCCAACGACCCGATATTCCAGAGCGTGAGGGCTGTCACGGTATGAGTGAAATGCCGGACCGAATCCCTTGATCGCCGGGCGACGTCAATGAAAAGGGTCCTACTCCCTGAAACGGGGCAGATGGATCTTCATCGGTTGACTGGATTTCCTTGCGGGGGGCGGGACTTGCGAGCCGGGTTGTCCACAGGTGCCAGCCCCTTCGGATAGTTATCCACAGGCTGTGTGGAAGATCTGTGGATGCCGGAATAGATCATTCCGAGTAGCCTTCGCGGGCTGAGGAATTCCCGGTTCAAACCCTCCGTACACCCACTTTCGGGTGTAAATGATTCCCTCTATAGGGTTGATCAATGGAAAAGGGTAGACGAAGGGTGTCGTACGCGGCTGTGGAAGGACTTGGGTCCAGTAGCCGATTTGTCGATGATGTAGTGCTTCGTTGTCGACTTGTCCCCAGGTCGAGAAGCGCGCCTGTGGATAACCTCTGTGGATGACGAAAATCAGCAGGTAGGACCGTGAGGAAACGTTCGGACGGGCGTGGATCCGCCGTTCAGAACCGGCCGTCCGCGCAGCGCGTCAGCCAGTCCGACGCGGCGGAGAACTCGTTGTCCGACGTACCGGGCCGCAGCGGCCTTACGTCCTCCAGGGCGACACCGGCCCGCGGATAGGAACCGAGGAACCGCACCTTCGGGCAGATCCGCTTGAGGCCCATCAGCGCCTCGCCCACCCGGCGGTCGGTGATGTGCCCCTCGGCGTCAGCCGAGAAGCAGTAATTGCCGATGCCCTGGCCGGTCGGGCGGGACTCGATCCGCATCAGGTTGACGCCGCGCACGGCGAACTCCTGAAGCAGTTCGAGCAGCGCGCCGGGGTGGTCGTCGCCCAGCCAGATGACCACGGACGTCTTGTCGGCGCCGGTCGGCGCGGCGGGCCGGGCCGGGCGGCCGACCAGCACGAAGCGGGTCTCGGCGTTCGCCGCGTCGTGGATCTCGGTCACCAGCGGTTCGAGGCCGTACGTCGCCGCGGCGAACTCGCCCGCGAAGGCCGCGTCGAAACGGCCCTCCTGGACCAGCCGGGCGCCGTCCGCGTTCGAGGCCGCCGACTCCCACAGGGCGTCCGGCAGGTGCGTGGCCAGCCAGTTGCGCACCTGGGGCTGGGCGACCGGGTGTCCGGTGACCGTCTTGACGTCCTTCAGCGTCGTGCCGGGCCTGACCAGCAGGGCGAAGGCGATCGGCAGCACGACCTCGCGGTAGATCATCAGCTGGTCGCCCTTGGCGAGCTCGTCGAGGGTGGCGGTGACACCGCCCTCGACGGAGTTCTCGATCGGGACGAGCGCGCCGGCGGCCTGGCCGCCGCGTACCGCGTCGAGCGCGGCCGGTACGGACACCATGGGCACCAACTCCCGCGTCGCGGCCTCGGGAAGCGTGCGGAGGGCGGCCTCGGTGAACGTACCCTCGGGGCCGAGATAGGTGTAGCGCGTCGCCGACATACCGTCACCCTAATAGGCCCCGCCCGACGCGGCTCACGCCTGTGGAACGCCGGCACCGAGCCCGGAAGGGCCCGACGCCGAGCCTGATACAGAATTCGGTACAGAACTCGGTACGGAGCCAGGCACTGAGCTTGGCCAGAGCCCGCTGGGAGCCCAGCAACGGGCCTGTTCAGAGCCCGCTACGGAGCCCAGCACCGAGCCCGGTACGGAGCCTGGTCAGAGCCCGGTACGGAAGGCCCCCGTCACCCCTCCAGCAACCGCTGCCCCACGTACTCCCCCTCCGGCGCGCCGCCCGGCACCGCGAAGAGCCCGCTCGACTCGTGGCGGATGAACGTCGAGAGCGCGTCACCGCGGTCGAGTTTGCGCTGGACGGGGACGAAGCCGCGCACCGGATCGGCCTGCCAGCACACGAAGAGCAGGCCCGCGTCGGGTGTCCCGTCGGTGCCGATGCCGTCGTGGAAGGAGAACGGGCGGCGCAGCATCGCGGCGCCGCCGTTCTGGTCGGGCCGGGTGATGCGGGCGTGCGCGTTGACGGGCACGACCGGGCTGCCGTCGGCGTCGGTCTTGTCCAGGTCCATCGCGGTGGTCTCGGTGCCGCCGCTCAGCGGCGCCCCGGTGGACTTCTTCCGCCCGATGACGTCCTCCTGGGCGTTGCCCGAGAGCTTCTCCCAGTCGTCGAGAAGCATGCGGATACGGCGTACGACGGCGTACGAGCCGTTCGCCATCCATCCCGGGTCGCCGGAGGCGGGGACGAAGACGCGCCCGTCGAAGTCGGGCTCGGACGGCTTCGGATTGCGGGTGCCGTCGATCTGGCCCATCAGGTTGCGCGCGGTCATCGGCTCGGCGGTGGCGCCCGGAGAGCGGTTGAAACCGTTCATCTGCCAGCGCACACGCGCCGCGCTGCCCGCGTCCTTCTGGATCGCGCGCAGGGCGTGGAAGGCGACGAGGGCGTCGTTCGCGCCGATCTGCACCCACAGGTCGCCGTCGCTGCGCGCCTTGTCGAGCCGGTCGGAGGAGAAGTCGGGCAGCGGGTCCAGGGCGACCGGGCGCTGCTTCTCCAGGCCCGTACGCGCGAAGAAGCTGTGTCCGAAGCCGAAGGTGACGGTGAGGGACGACGGGCCGGCGTCACGCGCGACATCCGTGTCCTCGTGGGCCGCGGCCTCGCCCGCCATCAGCCGCTCGGCCGTCACCGACCAGCGGCGCAGCAGCGCGGCGGCCTCCCTGCGGCCCGCGCCCGCCGTCAGGTCGAAGGCGACGAGGTGGCCGCGTGCCTGGAGCGCGGTGGTGATGCCGGGCTGATGTTTCCCGTGAAACATTGCCATGTCCGCGCCGACCGAGGTCAGCGGGACGGTCTTCTCGGGGGTGGGCGCCGCCGCGTAGCCCACGGCCGCCCCCGCCGCTCCGAGGGCGAGCCCGGTGGCGCCGGCGGTGCCGAGCAGTCGGCGCCGCGACATGACCCCCTTCGGGGAGTCTCCGGGAGTCGCGATGCCAGGAGACCCGATGCCGGGGGACGCCTCGGGGGAGGGGGCCTTCCGAGCGGAGGAGGAGGTCCCGGGGGTGGACTGGTCAGCCATGGTCAGGTTCAGCCGATCTGCGCGTTCTTGTTCACGGTGGCCTGGTCGATGTCCGAGGTGCGCACGGTCACCGCGATCTTCCAGTCGCCCGCCATGGGGATCTGCACTCCGCTCGCCGCCCAGTGTCCGGTGGCGACCCGGTCGGGGGTCACGGGCAGCGGGCCGACATCCTTCGCCGCGAGCGTGAAGGCGACCTTCACCTCGGGGACGTCGAAGGCCTTGCCGTTCGGCCGGACCACGAAGACGTGCATGTCGTTGCCGCCGACGCGGGCCGGGTCGAGGGTGACCTCCACCGTGCCCTTGCCGTCCTCGCCGCCCGTGTCGAACGGGATCTTCAGGGACAGCGGCCCGGAGCGCTGCGAGGCGGACGCGGTGGCCTGCCGGGCCGCCTCCGCCGTACGCCCGGGCTCGGTGGTCGTCAGCGCGGTCGTGACCGCGAGCAGGACGACCGCGACCCCGGCCTCGGCGAGCACCGAGCGGCGCAGCCCCGAGCGGTGCGGGTCGGCGTCGCGGACGCGCTTCTCGCGCGTGGAGGCCACGGCGGCCTGCTGCCGGGCGAGTTGGGCGGCGCGCCGGGAGTCGGCGGGGGCGGTGGCGGGCGTCCGCGGCGTGGAGCGCTGCTCCACGATGGCGGCGGCCTCGGGAGCCGTCGCCTCGGCCAGTTGGGCCGTCCAGCGCCGCGAGATCCACGCGATGCCCACGAGCAGGGCCACCAGGCCGACCTTGACGAGCAGCAGCTGTCCGTACGTCGTGTCGGTGAGCGCCGACCAGGATCCGAGCTGCCGCCACGACTGGTAGATCCCGGTCGAGACCAGGACGAGGACGGCGCCGAACGCGAGGCGGGAGAACCGGCGTACGGCCGTCGCCTCGATCTGCGCGTCCGCCGGCGCCCGGAACAGGGCCACCACCAGCGTCGACAGACCGCCGAGCCAGACGGCGACGGCCAGCAGGTGCAGGACGTCGACGGGCATCGCGATGCCCGGCTGGATGCCGGTGGAGGCGTGCTCGGCCATGGCCCAGGTCGCGGCCAGGCCGGCTGCGACGACCGCGCCGCCGACGGCGAGTCCGAAGGTGAGATCGCTCTTCTCCGCGGCCAGGTCGTCGGCGTCGACGGCCAGGTCCCCGGCGGCCGCGGCGTCGCCGTCCGCCGCCCCGGCCGGTTCGCCGACCGTCGCCTTCGTGACGACGGTCTTCGTGCCGGCCGCCTGCGCACCAGCCGCTTTCGTGCCGGCCGCCTGCGCACCAGCCGCTTTCGTGCCGGCCGTCTTCGTGTCAGCCGTCTTCGCGGTAACCGCGTTCGTGTCGGTCGTCTTCGCGGTAACCGTCTTCGCGGCGACGGTCCTCGTGCCCGCCATACCGGCGGATTCCTCCGTGCCGGCCGTCTCCGTCGCGGTGGTGTCCCCGGCTTCGGTACTGGCCGCCGCCCGTTCGTCCTCGTCGCGCTTGGCGTACGCGCCGAAGAGCACCGCGATGAACAGGGCCGCCGCGGCGAGCAGCAGCAGTCGTGACACCAGCGCCGCGCCCGACTTGGTCTGCAGCACCTCCCCGAGCAGGGTCAGGTCGAAGATGTCGCCGACCTTGCCGGACCCCACGTACGAACCGCGCAGGAGCAGCAGGGCGAGCGTGGAGGCGGTCAGCGTGAGCCAGCCGGAGACCACGAGCCGCTGCACCGGCCGGATGCCGGAGCCCCGCTGCCAGCAGCCCAGCACGAAGGCGGCGCCGCCGACGAGCACGATGAATCCCGCGTACGAGAAGTAGCGCGCGGTTCCGTAGAGGAAGCCGACCACGCCGCCGCCCACCGCCTGGTCCGACAGCGCGACGGAGGTCTGCGAGGGGGCGCCGACGGAGAAGGTGAAGGCACCGGACACGGGGTGGCTGTCCGCGGACACCACCTGGTAGGTGACGGTGTACGTGCCGTCGGGCAGCCCGGGGCGCACCTTCAGGCCGTACGTGTCGCCGCCCAGGTCGCTCGCGCCGCCGGTGTCGACCCGCTTGCCCTTGGGGTCGAGCACGCGGAGCGAGCCGTCGTTCAGCGAGACCTGCTCGGAGAAGGTGAGCGAGACCTGGGTGGGTGCCTGGTCGACCACCGATCCCTGCGTCGGGTTGCTCCCGGTCAGCGCGGCGTGCGCGGAGGCGGGCGCGGCGCCCGCCAGGAGCGCGCCGCAGACGGCGAGGAACAGCAGCAGGAGGGTCCGGAAGCGGGGGGCGATGGTCAGTGTCACGGTGATGCCTCCCTCAGTGCCCGGTCTTCGGGTTGTATGTCGCGGACTTCACGGGCATGGAGATCCTGATCGTGCCGGACTTGGCGAAGTGCAGTTCCACGGACACCTTCTCGCCCTGTTCGGGCTTGTGGGTGAGCTTTGCGAACATGAGGTGGTTGCCGCCGCTCGCGAAGTCCAGGGTGCCCTCGGCGGGCACGGCGAATGATTTCTTCTCCCGCATCGCGCCGTCCTCGGTCGCGTGCATCGTCACCTGGTCCGAGAGGTCGCTGGTGACCGAGGTGAGCGTGTCGGCGCCGCCGGAGTCGGTGACGGTGAAGAAGCCCGCCGCCATGGTGTCCATGCTCGGGGCGGGCATGTAGGCGCCGGTGACCTTGAGTTCGGGCTCCGCCGAGGGCGACGAGGAGCCCGAGCCGCAGCCCGCCAGTGTCCCGGCGGCGGCTATGACCAGGGCGCCGGCGGCGAGGAGTCCGGTGCGACGGCCCGGACGGCCGCTCACGGGTTCTCCCCCTCGGCGATCTTGGGCAGGTCCTTGGTGTAGTCGTCGACGGTGGCGTCCTCGCCGTACAGCACATAGCCCGCGTCGGTCTTCGGCGAGAAGGCGATGACCTGGGTGCCGTGCACGGAGACGACCTTGCCGTTCTTGTCCTTGGTGGTCGGCTCGATGGTGATGCCCAGGGTGCGGGCCCCGGCCTGGATCGTGGCGAAGTCGCCGGTCAGGCCGATGAAGTCGGGGTCGATGCCCTTGAGCCACGCGCCGAGCGCGGCGGGGGTGTCGCGGGCCGGGTCGGTGGTGACGAACACGACGCGCAGCTTGTCCTGCTCGGCCTTCGGCAACTGCTTCTTGGCGACCGCGAGGTTGTTCATCGTCAGGGGGCAGACGTCGGGGCAGTGGGTGTATCCGAAGTAGATGAGCGTCGGCCGGCCCTTGGTCTCCGCGCGCAGGTCGTACTTCTTGCCGGTCGTGTCGGTGAGCACGAGGTCCGGCTTCTCGAAGGGATTGTCGAGGACCGTCGCGGCCTTGCCGGAGCCCGCCTCGGCGGACACGACGGCGACCGGCTTGTTGCTGTCGTCGCCACCGCCGCAGGCGGAGAGGGTCAGAGCGGCGGCGGCGAACAGGGCGGCCACCGCGTACGTCTTCTTGCGCATAGAAAAATGTCCCAGATGTGAGCGCTCCGGTGCGCACCGGGGGTCGAACGAGGCCGAACGGCCAGGTCGGACGTGACCGGGGGCGGGTCCGGGCCGGTCGGGTCGGGCCGAGCCGGTCCGGTCGGTCCGGAGAGCCGCGTCCGCGACCCTCCGGTGCGCACCGGGAGCGGTTGTGTCTCAGTACCTCAGGTGTTTGCGGGCACCTCAGGCGTTCGTACGCCGCCGGCCGGCCAGAACGCCGTACGCCACGCCCGCCAGGCCGACGGCGATGCCCACGACGCCGAGCACGCGCGCGGTGGTGTCGCCGCCGTCCGCGGAGGGGGCCGCCTCGGTGGTGTCCTTGGCGGTCTTCCCGGTGTCGGTGGCGTCCTCCGCGACGGCGGACCCGTGATGGCCTTCCTCGGTCGCGGCCGAGAGTGCGAGCACCGGAGCCGGGTTCTCGGGCTCTTCCGCGCCCGCCTTCTGCGGCTCGATCCAGCGCACGACCTCCTTGTCGGAGTACGTCTGGACGGCCTTGAAGACGAGTTCGTCGGTGTCCTCGGGAAGCGCGCCGATGGAGAGCGGGAACTTCTGGAAGAAGCCCGGCTCGATGCCCTTGCCGTCGGCGGTCCAGGTGACCTTGGTGACGGCCTCGCTGATCTTCTCGCCGTGCGCGGTGACCGGCTTGGCCAGCTTGGACTTGGTGACCTTCACGGTCCAGCCGTCGAGCGGCTGCGGCATGACGGAGGCCAGCGGGTGGTCGGCCGGGAGGTTCACCTCGACCTGGGTGGTCGAGGCGTTGTCGCGCTCGTTGGGCACCTTGAAGTTCACGACGGCGTAGCCGCCCTTGGAGGCCGCACCCTCGGGCTGCACGCTGACGTGCGCGAACGCGGGGGCGGACAGGGCGAGAACGGCCGTGGCGGCGACGGTGCCGACGGCGGCGAGACGAGAAGCCTTCATGGAAAGGAACACTCCACTTTCAGTCCGGTGACGAAGGGGACGCGCGCGCCTCGGTGTCCCGCGGAAGAGGCGGGACGGCGCCCGGGGGAGACCCGGTGGGCACGCGCGCGTGCGGCACGACCGCGTCCCCTTCGAGAAGGTCCGTGAAGCCCGTGAGGTCCATGAAGTCGAGGACTTCGGGGACTCGGGGAATTCAGCGGATTCCGTGAAGCGGCGCGTCGTGTCAGGCGACGAGGACGAGTGCGGTGGAGGCGGGCGGCCCGCGGCGGACGACGGTGTGCTGGAGGGCGGTCGTCCGTGGAGCGAGGGGCGCGAGCAGCGCGGTGCGAGGCGTGCGCGCGACTTCGGGCGCCCCGGGAAGTCCCGTACGCAGGGCGCGTACGAGTGTCAGAGCGGCGCGCAAGGACCGTACGAGCGCCGCTTCCGCGACTCCCTGCGCCGACAGCCGCATGAGACGCAGGAGCGCCAGGTCGCCGCGGCGCAGCACCCACCCGGCGGCGACGGCCGCGAGAACGTGGCCGAGCAGCATCGTCAGGGAGGGCAGCACCGGCATCGGGGTTCCCGCGGCGGCCGGTACGGCGTCCGCGGCATGGCGCATGGACGACGTCATGCCCGTCATGCCCGTGTCGATCCGCGCGTCGACGAGGATCTTCCGGGCGGCCGCGGGGCTGATCGCCGTCGCGGCCGTACCGCACACCAGGTGGGCGGCCCGCGCCACGAGCGAGGCGTCGGACATCGACATCCCCGAGGCCGTCGAGCCCGTGGACCCGGTGGCCGTCGCAGTGGCCTGCAGGCCCAGTCCGAAGAGCGTGTGCAGCACGGTCTGGCCGAACGCGAGGAGCGCCACGATGCCCGGCAGCGCGCGTTCCCGTCCCGCCAGCGCCGCGGCGACGGCGAAGACCGCGAGGAAGCCGGCGCCCAGCGTCCACAGGGGGACCGTGGCGCAGGAGGCGATTCCGTGACCGACCGCGGCCAGCACGACGCAGACCGCGGCGAACACCGCGGCCCTCAGGGTCCGGAGGCCTGCTCCGGAGCGCGCCGAACGCTGGTGGGGGGCAGTCATGGCGGGCCCATCATCGCACTGGGCGCGGACGCCCCACGCGGCAGGTCCGATTGATGGCATGTGACCGGTCCGTCCGCAACGCGGCGTTGGGCCGGAAGGCCGTCATCCGGCGTCGACTCGCTTGTGCATACACCGCCCCTTCGCGAGAGCGCATCGGCCGTATGGGCGGCATCACGTCGCGTATGCGATTGCGCACGGGTGGTTGCGGCAATACGTAACGGTATGTCGAGCCGCGGCCGGGAGGCTGGAGCATGAGCATCTGGTGGTCACTCCATTTGCGGCGCGAGGCTGCGAGTGTTCCGCTCGCCAGACGCCTCTTGCTCGGCACGATGGAGAGCGCGGGTGTCGACCCGGACATCTCGTACGACCTCTCCGTCGCTCTCACCGAGGCCTGTGCCAACGCCGTCGAGCACGGCGGTGACGACGTGCGGGGCGCGTCCTGCGAGGCGTACCGCGTGACGGCCTATCTCGACGGCGATCAGTGCCGCATCGAAGTCGCCGATTCCGGTCCCGGTTTTCCCGCCGGGAACTCCCGCACTCTGCTCCGCCAGGCCGGGGAGGAGGCGGAGCACGGCCGGGGGCTGTGCCTGATCCGCGAGCTCGCCGACCACGTCCACATCGGCAACAAGCCGGGGCGGGGCGGTGCGGTGGTGAGCTTCGACAAGATCCTCAAGTGGAAGAAGGTTCCCTCGCTGCTGCCGGCTTGATGCGCCGGGCGGCGGCGACGTCCGACCGTGGCGTCTGACCGCGCGGGCCGACCGTGCCGTCTGACCGCGCGGGCCGACCCCGCCGCCGGGAGAACACCGGTCGCCGAAAGGAGCCCTTCACTCCACGGCCTGGGCTCCGGGTGCCCCGGAGCCCACAGGTCCGTCACAGGCTGCACCCAGGTTCTTGAGGGCTGATGTGCCTAGTTTTCCCTCGCACGCAGCCGGCTTCGTCTCCAGGTGCCTTCACCGCCGGCGTCCTCATGGGAAGGGGTACGTCGATGAGCAGCCGCGAGGGCGATGAGGTGCTGGCGCGGGCCGCGGTGGCCGCGTTGACCCGTCAGCTGGTGCTGACGCCCAAACCCGGACTGCCCGACCCGCGTGACCTCCGCGCCCGGGTCACCCGGCGGGATCTCGGCTCCCTGCGCTGGTCCGCCAAGGCGCTCACCCCCGGCCTCGCGGCCATGGCCGCCGCCGCCCGCCGCACCGGCCGGGCCACGCCCGAACTCCGCGCGGAGCTGGGCTCGATCGGCCGGTGCACCGAGCACTCGGTGGCCCTGACGGGCGGCGGCCACCGCGGTGCCCTGTGGGTTCTCGGGCTGCTGGTCGCCGCGGCGGCGCTGGACCCCGGGGGCGCTGGAGCCGATGTCACCGCGACGGCCAAGCGGATCGCGGCGCACGCCGACCGGCGGGCACCACGGCGGCCGTCCCGCGGCTCGTCCGTCTCCGCGAAGTACGGCGCGGCGGGTGCGCGCGGTGAGGCGCGTGCCGGATTCCCGCACGTGCGACGGGCGTTGGACGCGCTCGCCGGCGCCCGCTCGGCCGGCGTGCCCGAACCGTGCGCCCGTCTCGACGCCCTCCTCACCGTCATGTCCACCCTCCAGGACACCGAGTTGCTGTACACCGCCGGTCCCCATGGCCTCCGTCATGTCCAGGCGGGCGCCCGGGGCGTGCTGGAGGCGGGAGGTACGTCCACGGAGGCGGGGCGGGCGGGCCTGTCCGCCCTCGACGACGATCTCCACGCGCGCGGGTGGAGTCCCCGGGGCAGCGGCGGCCTGATCGCGGGCGCGCTGTTCGTGGACGCTCTGCCGGTCACGCGCCTCTGACGGGCCCGCCCAGGTCTACTCCGGCACCGGACCGGAAGCCGGAGTCCGCGCGGGGCCGCCCTCGTGGTCACGCCGGAGTCCGGAGGCCGCCCCCGGACACACCGCTGGCCGGGCACCCTGAAGGGCACCCGGCCAGCGGTCTCGTATCAGCCCTCGCGGGCACTGGCGTCAGCCCTTGAGGGACGCCATCCAGGCCTCGACCTCGTCCGAGCGGCGCGGCAGGCCGGCCGACAGGTTCCGGTTGCCGTCCTCGGTGACGAGGAGGTCGTCCTCGATACGGACGCCGATGCCGCGGTACTCCTCGGGCACGGTCAGGTCGTCCGCCTGGAAGTACAGGCCCGGCTCGACGGTCAGGCACATGCCCGGCTCCAGCGTGCCCTCGACGTACGTCTCGGTGCGCGCGGAGGCGCAGTCGTGGACGTCCATGCCGAGCATGTGGCCGGTGCCGTGCAGGGTCCAGCGGCGCTGGAGGCCGAGCTCCAGGACGCGCTCGACCGGCCCCTCGACGAGGCCCCACTCGACGAGCTTCTCGGCGAGCACGTGCTGGGCGGCGTCGTGGAAGTCGCGGTACTTGGCGCCCGGCCGCACGGCCGCGATACCGGCCTCCTGGGCCTCGTACACGGCGTCGTAGATCTTCTTCTGGATCTCCGTGTACGTGCCGTTGACCGGGAGCGTGCGCGTGACGTCGGCGGTGTAGAGGGTGTGGGTCTCCACGCCCGCGTCGAGGAGCAGCAGGTCGCCGGAGCGGACCGGGCCGTCGTTGCGCACCCAGTGCAGCGTGCAGGCGTGCGGTCCTGAGGCGCAGATCGAGCCGTAGCCGATGTCGTTGCCCTCGACCCGCGCGCGCAGGAAGAAGGTGCCCTCGATGTAGCGCTCGCTGGTGGCCTCGGCCTTGTCGAGGACCTTCACGACGTCCTCGAAGCCGCGCACGGTGGAGTCGACGGCCTTCTGCAGCTCGCCGGCCTCGAACGCGTCCTTGACGAGCCGTGCCTCGGAGAGGAAGACGCGCAGTTCGTCGTCGTGCTCGCGGGTGACCTTGTCGGTCAGGGCGGCCTCGACCGCGGCGTCGTAGCCGCGCACGACCCGGACGGGTCCGGTGGCTTCCTTCAGCGCGGCCGGCAGTTCGCGGACGTCCGACGCCGGGATGCCGTAGAGCTGCTCGGACTCGGTGAGGGAGTGGCGGCGGCCGACCCACAGCTCGCCCTGTCCGGACAGCCAGAACTCGCCGTTCTCGCGGTTGGAGCGCGGCAGCAGGTAGATCGTCGCCTTGTGACCGTCGGCGACGGGCTCCAGCACGAGGACGCCGTCCTCGGTGAGGTTGCCGGTGAGGTACGCGTACTCGACCGAGGCACGGAAGGGGTACTCCGTGTCGTTCGAGCGGGTCTTCAGGTTGCCCGCCGGGATCACCAGGCGCTCGCCCGGGAAACGAGCGGACAGCGCGGCGCGGCGGGCCGCGGTGTACTCGGCCTGCGCGATGGGCGTGAGACCCCGCAGTTCCGTGTCGGCCCAGCCGGACTTCATGCTGTCGGCCAGTTCGTCGGACACGCCCGGGTACAGGCCGTTCTTGCGCTGCTTGATGGGCTCTTCCTCGCCCGCTTCGTCAGCGGCTTCGTCGAGCACGGCTTCCGGGGTCTCCGGGGTGAGCGCCTCCGACACGGTCTGCCTCCTTGATACGACTCTGGACCTCCCCCATCGTACGGTCGTACTGAAGGGGGCCCAGGGCCGGAAGGCCTATTACACCGGGTATTCGTCCGCTCACTCGAACCGGGCCGCCAGCAGGACCACGTCCTCGTCGCTGTCCACCTCGTCGAGACCGTCCGGCAGCACGCAGCGCAGCACATGGTCGGCGATGGCGCCGGGGTCGTCGCGCAGCGCCCTCGGGACGCTCGCCCCCGCCGCGTGCAGCCGCGCGAAGGCACGGTCCATCGGATCGCCGGTGCGGTGCAGCAGGCCGTCGGTGTAGATCAGCACGGTCTCGCCGGGGTCGGCGGTCAGTTCGACGCTCGGGGCCTCCCAGCACGCGAGCATGCCCAGGGGCGCCGACAGGGAGGTCTCCACGAACTCGGTGCGCCGCGGGCCGATCACCAGGGGCGGGCTGTGTCCGGCACCGGCGAGCGTGAGCTTGCGCAGGGCGGGCTCGCAGTACGCGAAGAGGGCGGTCGCGGAGCGTGCGGGTTCGGTCAGCCGCAGCAGCAGTTCGAGGTCGGAGAGCACGGCGACGGGGTCCTCGCCCTCCATGACGGCGTAGGCCCGCAGGGAGGCCCGCAGCCGGCCCATGGCGGCGACCGCGCTGGGACCGGACCCGGTGACGGAGCCGACCGCGAGGCCGAGCGCGGCGTCGGGCAGCGGCAGCGCGTCGTACCAGTCGCCGCCGCCGCGCGGGCCGGTGCGGTGCCGGGCGGCGAGCTGGACGCCGGACACCCGGGGCAGCCGTGGGGGAAGCAGCTCCGCGGACATCGTCGTCACACAGGCACGCGCCCGTTCCAGCTCCAGCAGCCGCGCCAGGTGTTCCGTGGCGTAACGGACGTAGAGGCCGATGAGGTGGCGCTGACGCTCCACCGGTTCGGCGGGTTCGTCGTAGAGCCATACGGCGGCACCGAGACGGCCCGCCGCCTCCGTGGACAGCGGCAGCGCGTAGCTCGCCGCGTAGCCGAGACGGGCGGCCACCTCGCGGTGGCGCGGGTCGAGTCCGTCCTCCGAGAGGAGGTCCGGCTGGGTGATCTCGCCCTCGCCGCCCGGCAGCCCGTCCAGGATCTTCCCGTACGACATGGAGCTGCGCGGCACCGTCTCGATGTGGCCGAGGTCCGCTCGGGCCAGGCCGAGGCCGATCGTGGTGTCGGGGCCGAGGCCGTCGCCGGGTTCCATGACGACGAGACCGCGCCGGGCGCCCACGAGGGCGGCTCCGGCACGCAGCAGTTCCTGCAGTGCGTCGCTCAGTGTCGCGGTGCGTGCGAGGCGCTCGGTGAGTTCGTGGAGCGTGGTGAGGTCCGAGACCCAGCCCGCGAGACGATCTTGGAGAGCGGCCCCGGGACCGGCCGACGCGGTGGCCGAAGAGGCACCCGCGGGAGCGGGCGCCGGCGCGACAGTGTGTGCGGGCGATGGAACCGTTGAATCGATTCCGGCCACTTTCGGAAGGTGAGGGGCGTTCATGACGTCCGGCTTTCCGACCGGTGCGTATTGCTCAATAGCATCGCAAACCCCCATGTCGTTCTGCGCCGCTAGCGGTGTCTCCACATGTACACGTAGTCGTGAGGGGATGTCCAGCATTGTCCTGCTGGGATTCCTGGTGTCCGTGAGACCGGCGGTAACCCTTGCGGGAAATCAAAATTGGCCTAAAACTGACTCGGGTAACGGCTTATTGAGGTCGACTGGCCTCGTTCGACGGAGCGTCACAGCGGTCGTGATGGGTACGTACTCGGTGAAGGCCAGGGGTGGTTGAGATCCGCCCGGAACCTGGCGACGGACCCGGGCGTCTTAACCACCGACGACCGTGCCCCATCCTCCCGTGGCGGAGGCGGCAAGGAACACGCGGGACGTAAAACGCCAGGCGCCGCCACCCCACGCCATGCCCATGCTCTGGATCCACGCAGTATGGGCGCGGACACAGCCACATGCTCGGCCCAGAGGGGTTCCCCTTGTCTCCAGCGGGGGTGTGATGCGCCAGCAGGTACGCACAGTGAAGTGATCGACACATGGTGTGATGTGATCCTCGGTGTTGCCAGGCGTGCAACGGAAAGGAACGAGCGCTCATGCGCGAGATCCTCGGAAGGCGACGCAGGCTCCTGTCCAGGCGGAACAACGGGAGGCCTGAGATGCTCAGCGCGGCCCTGACCTTCGCGACCGAATGGCGGTGGCCCGTACTCCCGGGTGTGGCGGCCGACCCGCAGGGGCGTGCCCGCTGCGGATGCCCCGACCCGGAGTGCACGGTGCCCGGCGCCCATCCCTTCGACCCCGGCCTTCTCGCGGCCACCACCGACCAGCGCATGGTGCGCTGGTGGTGGACCAACCGGCCGTCGGCCCCCATCGTGCTGGCCACCGGAGGCGGCGCCCCGTGCGCGGTGAGCCTGCCCGCACTCGCGGCGGCCCGCGCTCTCGAGGCCCTCGACCGCACGGGCATGCGCCTCGGCCCGGTCGTCGCGTCCCCCTCCCGCTGGGCGATCCTCGTCGCCCCGTACTCCATGGAGCAGCTCGGCGAACTGCTCTACGCCAAGGACTTCGTTCCCGGCTCCCTGCGCTTCCACGGAGAGGGCGGCTACATCGCGCTGCCGCCGTCCGAGACGGGCCAGGGCCAGATCCGCTGGGAGCGTGCTCCGCTGCCCGGTTCGGCCGCCCCCTGGGTGCCCGACGTGGAGGCCGTGGTGGATGCGGTCGTCGAGGCGCTCACTCGTACGGGTGTGAGCGCTCCCGAGTTGTAGGGGCGTGGGGGGGGGGGGGGGGGGGGGGGGGGGGGGGGGGGGGGGGGGGGGGGGGGGGGGGGGGGGGGGGGTGGGTATGGGAGCGCACTCGGCGGGGGGGGGCCCCCCCCCCCCCCCGTGCGCCCCCCCCCCCCCCCCCCCCCCCCCCCCCCCCGGCCCGTGCTCGTTATCGTCCGCCTATGCAGCGTCATTCTCGGGGGCATCTGGCCTCAACGCCGGCGCGCGGCGGCCCGGACCCCCGAAGAGTCCGTCTGGTGGCGCTGGCCGGTGTCGTGGCGTTCGTCCTCGGCCTGCCACTGGCCGTGGCCTCGGCCGGCTCCGTGGGCGACGACGACTCCGCGGCCGCGCGCGGGGCGGCTCGTACGGAAGACCGGCCGCGGGCGCCCGAACCCCGGCGCTCTCCCCCACTCCTCGGCCTCGGTCTCGCCACCGCCGCCCGGTGCGGCCCCGAGCTCTCCTCGCCCGACGGCGTCGAGGCGCAGACCTGCGTCCTGACGCGGGGCGAGGAGACGTGGGCGCGCACCTACTACCGCAACGCGACCGGCGACGCGCTGAGCTCGGACCTGACTCTGATGGGCCCCGGCGGACGCACGGTGCAGATGAACTGCGCGGTGGACGCGGAGGACGACCCGGGGGCGTGCGAGACGCCCAGGGAGCGCACGGCGGGGGATCCGGGGGCGTATTCGGCGGTCGCGGAGTTCGCGAGGAGCGCCGGCTCCGACGGGCCGCTGCTGCTGCGCTCGGGGAGCAACTCGGGTCGCTGGCAAGGCGGTTGATGCCCTACGGGATTCCGGGCATGGAAAGACCCGGTTGCTGGCGACGGGGGATGCACCAGCAACCGGGCTACTCGAACGGTAACAAGAGATCTGCGGTTCGCAAATTCGATCTCGGCTATTCGGACACGGATTTACCTGTCACAACGGGGAGTTGTGACAGGAGTCACCCGTTTCCGAGGGCCTGACCAGCTGACCGGTCGGTCAGTTTCCCGGTCTGTGGTTCCGCTGTGGGTCAGCTGAGCGTCACCTGGCGGTTGGTGAGCCCCCCGCGCGCGCGGCGTTCGTCCGCGGTCAGCGGCGCGTCCATGGCCAGAGCGGTGGTGAGGCGCTCGGCGAACTCGGCCGCCGGCTTCTCGACGTCGTCCGCCGTGACACCGGTCGGCAGGTCCCAGACCGGCACCGTGAGGCCGTGCGCGCGGAAGGAACCGACCAGCCGGGTGCCCTCCCCGAGGCTGGACCGGCCCTCGGCGTGCAGCCGCGCGAGGGCGTCCAGAAGCTGCTCCTCCGCGTACGGCATGACCCAGCGCAGGTGGTTCTTGTCGGGCGTCTCGCACCAGTAGGCGGCGTCGACCCCGGCGAGCTTCACCGTCGGGATGGCGGCGGCGTTGGCCCGCTCCAGCGAGGCGGTCACCTCGGCCGACGCGTTCTCCGCGTCGGGGACCCAGAATTCGAAGCCGCTGTGCACAACTGGCTCGAAGGTGCCTTCGGGGTCGAGCAGGTCCTGGAGCCGCGGACCGTCGGCCGGGGCGCGCCGGCCCTCGACCGGGGTGCCGGGCGGCGCGACGAGCGCGCGCTGGAGGGTGTCGGCCAGGTCGCGGCTGATGTCGCCGGACGCCGTGTCGTTCTGCAGGCCGAGCAGCACCGAGCCGTCCTCGCGGCGCAGCGCGGGCCACGCCATCGGCAGGACGGTGGCGAGGGTGACCGAGGGAACGTCCTCGGGCAGGCTCTCCTTGAGCTTCAGCTCGACGGTCGCGGCGGGCACCAGCTCGCGCAGCGCGACCCAGTCCCCTTCGCCCCGCAGGCCCTCGAACGGACGGTGCACCAGCTCGGTCACGGCGTGCGCGGCAGCCCGGCCGTGGCAGGCCTTGTAGCGGCGGCCGCTGCCGCAGGGGCAGGGCTCGCGAGCGCCGACAACCGGGATCTCGCCGCCGTCCTTCAACTGCGGCTGCTTGGCCTTCGTCTGGGGTCGCTTCTTGGCCATCGTGGGTGTCTCCCGATCACGGCTCGTCTCGTACTGCCGCGAGCCTAGCCGTTCGTACGGGGACCGACGGGATCCTGTGGACAACGCACCGCGTCGTCCTGGAACCCGGCGGCCGGCCCGCGTGCCCCGGTCCGGTCTCAGTCGAGGTCGTCGAAGGCGTCCACGAAGTCCAGTCCGGGTATCCCGGACACCCTCGGTGACGCGACGCGCGTAGCGAAGTCGTCGTGCCGGCGCGCCGTTTCGACGTCGTCCTGGATGACCACCCACACCGTGACCTCGCCGTGGATGTCGTCCCGTACGCCCCAGTCCTTGGCCAGCGCCCTGATGATGTTCAACCCGCGACCGCCCCGCGCGGTGACCGACGGGGTGGCGGGGACGGGGCGGGTCGGGCCACCACCGTCCGTCACCTCGACCGTCAGCCGTCCCGCCGGGTCGATACGCCAGGTCGCGCGCACATCGCCGTCGCCCGCGAGGGCGTCGCCCAGGGGCCGGCCATGTCGGCAGGCATTGCTGAGCAGTTCGGAAAGGATCAGTACGGCATCGTCGATGACTGTTTCCGCCACACCGCCGGCGCGCAGTTGATCCCGCATCCGGTGTCTTGCTTCCCCCACGCCCGCAGGGCCATGGGGTACGGCCATGCTCGACGACGTGGGCACCTCCTGTGCCACCACCAACGCCACCCCCGAGACCTCCTTTGCCCCACGCCACGGAGTGGATGCCCCTTTGGAATGGACCGGAAACCGGCCAATCAACGTCTGCTGACGCACTCGTAACGATCGAATGCGGAACGAACGCGCCGGTGCACTCCCTGTAATCGAATGGCCGATTCTCGATGGTTTTCGAGGGGTGGCCATGGTGTTTTCCGTGGGTGCGCACTTCGGGGCAGGCCAGGTCAGCGGCCCAGTTGACGCAGTACCGCGCGCGGACGGTTGGTGATGATGGCGTCAATGCCCAGCTCAACGCAGAGATCGACGTCCTCGGGCTCGTTCACGGTCCAGACGTGCACCTGATGTCCGGCTCGTTTCAGTCGTTCGATGTACCCGGGGTGACTGCGTACGATCCGCATCGACGGGCCCGCGATCCGGACACCCGCGGGCAGTCGTCCGTCCCGTAGCCGGGGCGAGACGAACTGGAGCAGATAGACCGTCGGCAGGGTCGGGGACGCGGCGCGGACGCGGTGCAGCGAGCGCGCCGAGAAGCTCATGACGCGCACCGCGGAGTCGTCGGCGGACGCGGGGGCGTCCAGGCCGAAACGCTTCAGCAGGTGCAGCAGCCGTTCCTCGACCTGGCCCGCCCAGCGCGTCGGGTGCTTCGTCTCGATGGCCAGCTCGACGCGGCGGCCGGCGTCGGCGACGAGTTCGAGCAGCCTCTCCAGGGTGAGCACGGAAGTGTCCTCGAGGCCCACGGGGGCGTGCTCCCAGTCGGGCGACTCCTCGCGGTTCTTCCAGGAGCCGAAGTCCAGTGCGGCGAGTTCGGCGAGCTCCAGGGCGGAGACGGCTCCGCGGCCGTTGGACGTACGGTTCACGCGGCGGTCGTGGACGCAGACGAGATGGCCGTCGGCGGTCAGCCGTACATCGCACTCGAGGGCGTCCGCACCGTCCTCGATAGCCTTCTTGTACGCGGCCAGGGTGTGCTCGGGGGCCTCTTCGGAGGCTCCGCGGTGGGCGACGACCTGAATCGGGTGCTGTCGTGCGAGGGTCACCGCGTCATGGTGCCATCGTCGCGCGGCGAGCGTGAGGTGAGATGCGTCCCAATTCATTCCTTTCGACCGTAAAGGTCCGTTATAAAGGATGGCCTCGGACGCACAGCCACCGCTTATGGTGCCCTGACGCCCTGTGGGAAAAGCTGACGGCGTACAAAAGCACATGCACAGCTGAATCGCGCCGGGCCATCGACAAGCGTGAGTGGGCGTGACCGAGTGCGACCGAGAACAACAGCCGTGGATCGAGGAGAAGAGCTGTGAGCACCGAGAACGAGGGCACCGCAGTACCCCCGGCCCCGTCCGCACCTCCCGTGCCGGTGGAAACTCCTGCTGCTTCCGCGCAGGGCGCCTCGCACGCGGGGGGCGCGCCGACCGCTCCGATTCCCGCGGTGCCCGGCACCTCCGGCGCACCGGAGCACGCGTCGGCGCCCGCGGGCATGCCGGCGTACGCGTCGGCCGGAGCCGGGCAGGGGGCCGACCCCTACGGACAGGCCGCGACCCAGGGTTCCGCCCCCGAGGCGGGCTGGCCGCCTCCGCCGCCCGCCACCCCCTCGTACGCCGACGGCGGCGGCTCGGGAACCGGCGGCTGGGGCTCCTCCTACCAGCAGCCCGCCCCGAAGCCGAAGAACGGGCGCGGCGGCCTGGTCGCCGCGGTCCTGGTGGCCGCGCTGGTCGCCGGCGGCGTGGGCGGCGGCATCGGCTATTCCCTGGCCAAGAACAACGACGACTCCACCGACTCGACGACGGTGTCCGCCCCGAGCACCAGCGGCCAGGTCAAGCGCGCCTCGGGCACGGTCGCGAACGTGGCGGCCAACGCGCTGCCGAGCACCGTCACCATCGAGGCGCAGAGCACCAACGGCGAGGGCGGCACCGGCACGGGCTTCGTCTTCGACAAGCAGGGCCACATCCTCACCAACAACCACGTGGTGGCGGACGCGGTCGACGGCGGCAAGCTCACCGCGACCTTCCCGAGCGGCAAGAAGTACGACGCCGAGGTGGTCGGCCACGCGCAGGGGTACGACGTCGCGGTCATCAAGCTGAAGAACGCGCCCTCGGACCTGAAGCCGCTCGTCCTGGGCGACTCCGACAAGGTGGCCGTCGGCGATCCCACGATCGCGATCGGCGCGCCCTTCGGTCTCTCCAACACGGTGACCACGGGCATCATCAGCGCGAAGAACCGTCCGGTCGCCTCCAGCGACGGCAGCGCCAGCAGCAAGTCCTCGTACATGAGCGCCCTGCAGACGGACGCCTCGATCAACCCGGGCAACTCCGGCGGTCCCCTGATCGACGCCTCGGGCGCGGTGATCGGCATCAACTCGGCGATCCAGTCGTCGACCAGTGGCGGTCTCGGCAGCTCCGGCCAGTCCGGTTCCATCGGCCTGGGCTTCGCGATCCCGATCAACCAGGCCAAGTACGTCGCCCAGCAGCTGATCCAGACCGGCAAGCCGGTCTACGCGAAGATCGGTGCCTCGGTCTCCCTGGAGGACGGCACGGGCGGCGCGAAGATCACCGAGCAGGGCGCGAGCGGCTCGTCGGCGGTCGAGTCCGGCGGCCCCGCGGCCAAGGCGGGTCTCAAGCCCGGCGACGTCATCACCAAGCTCGACGACATGGTGGTCGACAGCGGCCCGACCCTCATCGGCGCCATCTGGACCCACAAGCCCGGCGACACCGTCAAGCTCACCTACACGCGCGACGGCAAGACCCACACGGTCGACGTCACCCTGGGCTCCCGGGAGGGCGACAACTGACCCTCGGCTCCTGTCCCGGACCGGGCCGATCCACGGGTCGGCCGGTCAGCGGCTCGGTAGCTCAGTAGGTCAATGGACGCACAGCTCGGAAGGGGTGTCTCTCACGGGAGACACCCCTTCCGCGTGCCGGCTGTCCCGCCTCGGGCGTGACGGCCCTCCGGACGGATCAGGCGCGCGGCGTGTTCGTGGCCGCCGACCCCTTCTTGCCCTCGACGCGCTCCGCGGAGGCGGCCGGGCAGGGGCGCTGCCGATGGCGGGACACGGTCTGGCGCGGCGGGCGGGTCAGCGTGATCTGACGGACCAGTTGCTGGAAGCAGCTCAAGGACGCGAGGGCCGGTACGACGGCCGTGGCCACACCCGTGATGGTCTGGTGGGCGTCGGCCACGCAGAACATCATGGCGACCGAGGAGAACAGCAGAACGATGTACCAGGAGTGCACGGCCCGGCGCTGGTGGAGGGCGGCTCTCAGAATGGAGAGCGAGGCCACCATCCAGGGGCCGTAGACCAGAAGAGGCCACCAAGGCCCCGTGCCGCTCTGCGCGTTGGACGCGATGTGCTGCAGAGGTGTGTAGGCCACCATGCCGCTGAAGACGCTCACCATCGACACGGTGGCGGCGGCGAGCGCGGCGATCACGAAGCTGACGGTCTGTAGCCAGTTGAAGCGGGGATTGCGGACTCGTACTTTCCGATGTCCGGTCGAGGACCGCCGGATGGGCGGCAACTCGGCGGTGAGCTGAACCAGATTGTCCATCGGGTCACTGGTGAATTCGTCCGTGTACGCCGGCTCGCTGCGCGGTGGAGGCACGATGACCTCTTGTTCCGCGGCGGCGTCCTGGAGGAGGTAGGTGAGCTCCTCGACCGGGTCCCAGCCCTGTTCGTGCAGGGAGTCGACGGGATCGTCGTACCCACCGGTCTCCGTCCCGGTGGGATATCCGGGTTGCTGTCCGTACCGGGCGAAGGAGAGATTCGGATAGTCGTCATTCACGGAAATTCGTCCCAGTCACGTGAGGGCTGCGGCGGCCGGAGCGTCCCTGGCCGTTCCACCGCTGGTTGATTTCCTCTTGAACCGCGTCCAGCACCGTCAGGAAATCTCTGAACAGCGACTCGGTGCCACGCAGTTCGATGCGCGCGCCGTCTCCGTGCAGGGTGCCGCGGGCGTCAGGCGATGTGTACGCGGCGGCAGGCATGTAGGTGTACCGTCCGGCCGCCACGGCACGGGCCGCGGCGGCCGGACCCTCCGCCGTCGGTCCGGAGACGGGTGGAGCGAGATAGCTTGCGTTCGCCATATTTCGCTAACGCCGCTCCCCCTCCTTCAGATGTGTGGCAATCGAGTGAGCGCAAACCGGCGAAGTATCCGCGAAAGCGGTTTTTCGTGAACCCGGAGCTGATGGGTTCCCGCGCGTTGACGGGTGGGTCCGTACTCCATGGGGGCGGTCAGGACAGCCCCCATGGAGGCCCTTCTCTCCGATCACACGGTTACGGCACCGGGCTTCAGCCGTCGGCACCGGACCGGTGACGTCGGTGAGCCCGCTCGGCGCTGGTGGACCCGGTGTGGACCGCGCCTCCGCGAGACGCTTGGAGCCGGGTACGCTGTATCCGCTCCCACCCCAGGTGGGCGGGGGCGGGGTGGGTTGCCCGAGCGGCCTAAGGGAACGGTCTTGAAAACCGTCGTGGCAGCGATGTCACCGTGGGTTCAAATCCCACACCCACCGCAGTTCATGGGTTTACCTGGCCGGACGGGGTGCCTCTCACTGAGGGGCACCCCATCCGTATGAGGCTTGTCCCGCGTCGATCAGGCTCCGTCATGGTGTCGATCGGTGGTGTGCCCCGAAGCCTGGCACGAGTTCTGTCCCAGGCCCCTGTCCCAGGACCTTCGAGGAGCGCACCGCTCCTTGTGCCGGGCGCCGCGATGGGAGGCCGACACGGCCGGGGCGCCGGGGGGAGCCGTCATCCGCTCCCCGTGGGCGTGCCGGGTCGGTTCCTGACGGCCGTGACGGAACCCGAAGAGAGCGGCCCGGATCGTGACGGCCGTGACAGGCAGCCCGCGCCCGGCCGCCGTACGCGGGTCAGGAGCGCTCACGGGCAGCTGGGTTGTTCAGGCAGAGCGCGATGTTCCGGACCGCGGCGGTGAGTTCCTCGATCACCCTGGCCGCCTGCTCCGCGTTGTGGAAGGCCGGGCGCCCTGCCAGGGACAGGCCCAGTTCCTGCGCCGCCTGGAGGGCTGCCCCGGCGCTCTCGGCAGGAGGGAGAGGCGAAGCGGCGGCGGGCGCGGACGCCTCGGCCGGGGGAGGAGACCCCGGTGCGGCGGACCGGACCGGCACGGTCGGGTTTGCCGTGGGCACGCCGGAAGCCGCGGGGGCCGGCTGGTGCGTCGGCTCAGGAAAGGCGGGTGCCGGCAGGCCGACCGGCATCGCGCCGGTCTCCGGCTCCCCTCGGTACCTGTCGAACGGGGGGTGGAAGGTGCCGGAGCCGCTGACCGGGGAGGTGTGTGCCTCCTCTTCCGGCCGGGACGGCAGAACCGGTGAGGGCTGTGCGGCGTACAGGCCATGGGAGATCTGCTGGACGTGCGGGATCAGGTCCGGCGCGCGACGCGTCCGGGGCAGGAGGAAGTGTTCGAAACCCGGGAACGCCAAGGTGGCGGAGTGCGTGGAGGCGCGGGGGCTGTACTGGGTCTGCCACTGCACGCGATAGCAGTCGACCTGATCGGCGCAGGCGGTGCGGGTGTGGAAGACCGCGGTGTTCTCTCCCAGGTCCGGGTACCAGAGGTTCGGACCCGGGAAGTGAACGGTTCGTCCCCGGGGCTTGATCTGCTCGGCGCACCCCATGCAGCAGCCCTCCGGCACCATGAGCGGGATGCCGCCGCTCTGCTCCGGCCGGCGGGGACCGCCCTCCCAGCGGTACTCCCCGTGGTGGCAGGGCGGCAGCTCGCCGCAGGCGCGGCAGACGGCGTAGTGCTCCGGGAGGACCTGCCAGTCGTGGCTGGCGGGAGCGCACCAGTGCTTCGGCGCGGATCGGGGCAAGTTCTCGCTGCGCAGGACCAGGACCACTGGGCGCTTGTAGAACTCGGCGCGCTCGGGGGCCGGTTTGACCGCTTGGCTGTTGGCCCGCCGCAGTTCGTTGGCGTGCCACCACAACTCCACGTGTTCGCCCCATGCCTTCTCATAGGACTCCGGCCACCAGTCGCCCGCGTAGTCGTTGATCTCCAGGATCCGCCAGGCCTGCCGGTCGAGTACCACAATGGAGTCGGCCCGCAACCGCAGGTGTGTCGTGTCGTCGCCCTCGTCCGGCCAGTCGTGCCGACCGATATGGGTGGGTTGGCCTGGGAGCCACCTGCGAACCTGCATGCCACGCTCCTCGGCAGCGAAACTTCAAAGTTTCAAATGGGGCAGTTGGCAACATTCTGAACAATCGAGACGTTTGCTTCGGTGTAGACACGCTCACGCTGTTGACTCATGAGGACCGGAAACGCGTTCCGTGTCATCACTTCCTTCCGGAAACGCCGTTGTCACCGGGCGTTTTCGCCACTCGGGCCGTCACCGGACCAGACCCCTCCGCAGCTCCGAGCCAGTGACCCCATACCCGGCCGTCAGGTTCCGACGCTCACCCGTACGTGTGATGAAGCCTGGTTTGCGGCACCCCGTACGTGTGCATCGTCCCGCAGTTCTGTTCACCGACCGCTGTGCGCCGACGGATGCGCGGGGACCAGGGCGGGCGGTGGGCGGGGCGGCGCCCCACCCGTCGCCCGCGCCGCCCGAAGCGGTCACCGGCCCACCGGGGTCAGTGGTCCCGCACCGCCTCCGGGCCCGAGGGCCGCTCCCCGGGCGGGGCGCCGGCCGGCTCCGCGGGCTCCCGCGCCGGCGGGGCGGCTCCCCGTGCCGGCCCGATCGGCGACGCCCTCGCCCCCGCGGCCGGGGTGACGCGGCCCTCCCCCGTGTCGCCTGTCACCCGGCGACGTGCGGGACGGCGTCGCTTCAGTGCCTCCGGGGCGAAGGAGCCGTCATCCGTGCCGCGGAGGCGATCGTCGAGCGGGCCTCTCGTTCGGTGAGGCCCGTGCGGACGGCGGCCTGGACGAGCGGGGTGATCAGTTGGGGGCCGATGCCGTTCTCGTAGGCACGGCACGCGGCCCAGAAGAGGCGGGTGTTGCGCTGGCCCTCGTGCGCGGCGAGGACGAACTGGACGAGCCCCTGGCCCTGCCGGTCGGTCGCGGAGGGCGTGGGGTGGTGCGCGCGGGGCGAGGGCGGCGGCAGGAGCAGGCGCAGGAGTTCGGGCGGGCAGGGTGCGGGCGCGAGTCGAGCGGTGCCGGGGGCCGTCTCGTACACGCCGTGTTCGGTGCGTGAGCCGGGGCCGACGAGGTAGCCGCCCGCGCCGCGGATGTCGATGCCCGGGGCGAGCCGGCCGGCCGAGTTGGGGACGACGACGTCCGGCGGTCCGCTCAGCCACAGATGGCGGCCGCCGCTGGGGGTCAGGACGACGACCGTGCCGGGGATCGTGAAGAGGTGGCGCAGCGCCAGTTCGCGCAGGGCGGTCGAGGAGTCCGTATCGGATTTGGTGTCGAGGTCGACGCCGATGAGGTGGTGCGGATGCAGCCCGCAGGCGATGCCGTAGCCGGTGGTCCAGGGGGCGGCGGCGAAGAGTGCGCGGATGCGCCGGGGCTCGGTCGAGGCGTCGTACACGCCGTGCCCGAAGCGGCCGCATTCGCCGTGACAGGGGAGGGGGTCGGGGTCGTCGCGGTGGGGGGAGCGCAGGGCCGGGAGCTTCGTACGGGACAGCGGAATCACCGCCAGCCCGCGCTCGGCCGCGGACAGGGCGTGGGCCAGGGCCAGGGTGGTGGCCCGCCGGTCGATGGTGGCCATACTTCATGTTCGTACGGGTGTTCGAAAAAGGGAAGGGTTCTCCGGAGGCGTGAGGGCGCCGGGCGGGTGAATGGGCGAGATCGGCCGAAAACGCGCCGGAACGCTTCAGCTGTTGCGGCACTTGGGATTGAGCGGCCGACAGGTGGCTGAGCAGGGGCTTTGTGGGCGTGAAGGTGGTTTATCGACATGTCATCACGCTTGAGGGGGAATTGCGGCTTCCGGGGTGGTTCGCCGGGGATGCGGTGGGCAACTCTGGACTCGCGACGTCGTGGACAGCGCCGAGGCGGTCGGCCAACCGCCTTGGAACAAGCCGTATTTCCCGTACGTCCCGGCGCACCGCCGGTGCGTACAACCGGTTCTGGAGGAATTCACATGGCAAGCATCCGTACCGCTCGCGTCCTCGCCGCCGTCGCGGCGCTGCCCCTGACCGCCGCCCTCTTCTCCGGCGTCGCGGCGGCCGACAACGGCTCCTTCGCGGACACCGGATCGAACGCGGGAGTGGCGACCGTCAGCGGCAGCGGGGTCGGGCGTGACAACAGCGGCAACTCCTCCACCGCTCAACAGCAGGCGGTCGGCTCCGGAGCCTCGAATCAAAGCAGTACCGCCCAGGTGAAGGGCTCCGCGGTCACGGCCGTCAACCAGGGCAACGAGAACGTCCTCGTCAACTTCGGCGAGCTCTGGTGAGCAGGGGGCCGATGGGTTCCCATCGGCCGGGGGTCTTCCGCATGGGGTAGTGCTCCGTGGGGGGTTCACAACGTCTGCGCGACGGTGCTTCGGCGCCGTCGCGCAGACGTGTTCGGGTGCTGGAGGGGTGGCTCACGCCGGTGGCGCGCGGGCGGTTCCGGGTGGTGTCCGTGACCTTGACAGGCAACAGCATCTGACGGACAGTCAGAAAACCTTGTTCGTACGAGGTCCGGGAGGGCCGCCGCCGTGCACCTCGCCCCCACCGAGCGCCAGCAGCGGCTGCGCGCCGAACTCCGCACGTACTTCCGGGATCTGATGCCGGACGGGCCACCGCCCGCCGACGACCCCGCACGACGGCGGGCGCTGCTGCGCCGCATCGGCGCCGACGGTCTGCTCGGGCTCGGCTGGCCGGTCGCGTACGGAGGGCAGGGGCGCGGAGCGGACGAGCAGTTCGTCTTCTTCGACGAGGCCTACCGGGCCGGTGCGCCCGTCTCGATGGTCACGCTGAACACCGTCGGACCGACCCTCATGAAATACGGCAGCGAGGAACAGAAGGACTTCTTCCTGCCGCGCATCCTGAGCGGTGAACTCGTCTTCGCCATCGGGTACTCGGAACCGTCGGCCGGCACGGACCTCGCCTCGCTGCGGACGCGCGCCGTCCGGGAGGCCGGGGCCGGGGGAAGCGCGGGAGGGGCCGGCGCCGAGGGCGGGCACTGGCGGATCGACGGGCAGAAGATCTTCACGTCCAACGCCCAGAACGCCGACTGGATCTGGCTCGCCTGCCGGACCGACCCGGACGCGCCGAAGCACCGGGGCATCTCGATCCTGCTCGTCCCCACGGACGCTCCCGGCTTCTCGTGGACACCGATCGAGACGGTGGGCGGCCAGACCACCACGGCGACCTACTACGACGGGATCCGCGTCCCGGCCGGGAACCTGGTCGGCGAGGAGAACGGCGGCTGGGGACTGATCACCAGCCAGCTCAACCACGAGCGGGTGGCCCTCGCCGCGATCGGCATGCAGGCCGAGGACTTCTACGTGGCCGCGCTGGAGGCGGCCCGTACACCTGATCCGGTGACCGGGCGGCGAAGGGTTGACGAGCCGTGGGTGCGTTTCCAGCTCGCCGAAGCGCATGTGCGACTGGCGGCATCACGCCTGCTCAACTGGCGTTTGGTGGGGGATCTGGGAGCCGGTGGACCGGCGCCCGGAGACGCGAGCGGCGTGAAGGTCATGGGAACCGAATCCGCCGTCGCGGTGTTCCGAATATGTCAGCACATCGTGGGAGCGGACGCGCTGGTCCGCTCCGGTTCACCGGGGGCGTTCGGGGTCGGCGAACTGGAGCGGATGAACAGGGCGGCGCAGATCAACACGTTCGGGGGCGGGGTGAGCGAGGTGCAGCGGGAGATCGTCGCGACGATGCGGCTCGGCATGAAGAGGGGGCGGCGGTGAGCGGCCGGGGAGCGGGCGGTGAGGGCGCCGCGCGTGACGGCGTCGTACGTGGCGGCGCCGTGCCTGAGGCTTCCCTGCCTGACGGCGCCGTGCGGGACGGGGACGGCCTGGCGGAGCGTTTGAAGGAGTATCAGGGGCGTGCGGCCACCGTCGGGGGTGTCGGCAGGGACCTGGTCAACGCGCCCATGATCCGGCACTGGTGCGAGGCCATGGGAGACACCAGTCCCGCGTACGAGGGGCCGGACGCCGTGGCCCCGCCCACCATGCTCCAGGCGTGGACGATGAGTGGCCTGTCCGGGCACGCGGACCGTCCTGGCCGCTCCGGGACGTACGACGAGCTGTTCGACCTGCTCGACGGCGCCGGATACACCTCGGTGGTCGCCACCGACTGCGAACAGGAGTATCTGCGTCCGTTGCGCCCTGGGGACGAGATCACCTTCGACTCGATGATCGAGTCCGTGTCCGAGCGCAAGACGACCAAGCTGGGCACGGGGTACTTCGTCACCACGCGGATGGACATCCGAGCGGGCGGCGAACTCGCCGGGACGCACAGGTTCCGCATCCTCAAGTACGTTCCGGCGCACCGGAATCCGAAAGGCACCGGGGTGGCCAGGGGCCCGTCGGGCACCACTGGGGCGAACACCCCGGAGGCGAAGAGAAGAGGCTTGCGCCCGCGCCCGGTGATCAACCGGGACAACGCCGGGTTCTGGGAAGGTGTCGAGCGGCATCGGCTGCTGATCCAGCGCTGCACGGCGTGCGGGGCGCTGAGATTCCCGTGGCTGCCGGGGTGCGGCGCGTGCGGCTGCCCGGACTGGGACACCGTCGAGTCGCGCGGCGAGGGGACCGTCTATTCGTACGTCGTCATGCACCATCCACCGTTCCCGGCCTTCGACCCTCCCTACGCCGTCGCTCTGATCGAACTCGCCGAGGGGGTGCGGATCGTGAGCAACGTGGTGGGAGTGCCGCACGACAAGGTGCGGATCGGGATGCCCGTACGGCTCGAATTCCAGCGGTACGACGAGGAGTTGGAGCTGCCGGTCTTCCGGGCGGAGGAGGGGTCCGGCGGCGACGGCGTTACCGGCGACTCGGCCGCGCGCTCGCCCGGGGGTTCCGCCCGCTCGGCCGCCTCCTTCGCCGGTCGCTCGGGTGGGGGGAGCTGACATGGACTTCACGCCCACCGAGGAGCAGGCGGCGGCCCGGGACCTGGCCGCGCGGATCTTCGGCGACCTCTCCACGCACGAGCGGCTCACCGCCGCTGGGACGGGCAGTGACGCCGGACTGTGGAAGGAGCTGTGCGCCGCCGGGCTGGTCGGGGCCGTCGCGGACATCGGGCTCCTCGGGCTCGTCCTGCTGCTGGAGGAGCAGGGGCGCACCACGGCCCAGGTGCCGTTCGCGGCGAGCTGCGTGTTCGGACTGCTCGCGGTGGCGGCACACGGTTCGCCCGAGCAGCGCGACCGGCTGCTGCCGGGGATCGCCGAGGGAACGGTGGTGGTGGCCGGCGCGATATCCGGATCGGGGCCGGGATCGGGGTGGGAGCCGGGGTCGGGATCGAGGTCGGGTGCGGGCTCCGGTGCCCTGATCGAGGCTGACGTCGGGGCCGATACCGGGTCCCACGCCGAAGCCGGTTCGGGTCCCGTGCGGGAGCCGACGTCGGGGGCGCGGGAACAGGGACCGGATGCACGAGGGTTGGCGCCGGGCGCGCGGGAACAGGCGGCGGAGACACGGGAGTCGGCGCCGGGGATGCGAGAACAGGAGCCGGGGACCCGGGAGTCGGCGCCAGGGGCTCGGAATCCGGCGCCGGGGATGCGGGAGTCGGCGTCCGGGAGGCTGACCGGTGTCGTCCCCGTCGTGCCCTGGCTGCGCGACGCCACCCATGTGCTCGTCGCCGACGACCGGCGGAGGCTCTGGCTGGTCCGCACCGCGGAGGCGGCGGTGAGCGAGCCGGTCGAGCTGACGGCGCCCTGGTCGGCGGGGCGCCTGACGCTGGACGGGACCCCGGGCGAGGCACTGGGCGCCGCGGGGGCGTGCGACGACCTGCTGGCCACGGCCCGTACCGCCTTCGCCGGACTCCAGGCCGGAGTGTGCGCCGGATCGCTGGCGCGGGCGGTGGAGCACACGAACGCGCGCGAGCAGTTCGGGCGGCCGCTCGCCGCCAAGCAGGGTGTCCAACTACGGGCCGCCGACGCGTACATGGACACCGAGGCGATACGGGTGACGGCGTACGAGGCGGCGTGGCGGCGCGACGAGGGGCTGCCGTACGCCACGCACGCCCTGACGGCCGCCTGGTGGGCGTCGGAGGCCGGGCAGCGGGTGGTGCACACGGGCCAGCATCTGCACGGCGGGGCGGGCGCCGACCTCGAACACCCCGTTCACCGGCACTTCCTGTGGGGTCGGCAGTTGGACGCGTATCTGGGATGCGGAGGCGAAGTGCTTCAGGAGTTGGGGGAGTTGATCGCGAACGGGAAGGAGGGGACATGAGGGTGGGCGACGTACTGCCGCCGCTGGAGATCGAGATCACCCGCACGCTGATCGTGGCCGGGGCGATCGCCTCACGGGACTACCAGGACGTGCATCACGACGCGGATCTGGCGCGGGCCAAGGGCTCGCCGGACATCTTCATGAACATCCTGACGACCAACGGTCTGGTCGGACGGTATGTGACCGACCACTTCGGCCCGGACGCGGTGCTGCGCAAGGTGGCGATACGGCTGGGCGCTCCCAACCACCCAGGGGACACGATGGTGTTGACCGGATCGGTCGAGGAGGTCGACGGCGACACGGCCACGGTGAGGATCCTCGGCGCCAACGGCATCGGCCGGCACGTCATGGGCACGGTGACGGTGACCGTCCCGACCGCGCCTCCGGTTCTGGAAGCGATTCCGGAAGCGACGCCCGTCTCTGCCCCCACTGCCACAACCGTCCCGGTCCCTGTCCCTGCTCCTGCCCCCGTGCCCGCCCCTGTCGACGCGCCGTCCGAAGGCGGTGTCGCATGAGCGTGCGCAGGCGGGACGGCCTCGGCGGGCGGGCCGCGATCGTCGGGATCGGGGCCACCGAGTTCTCCAAGGACTCGGGGCGCAGTGAACTGCGGCTGGCGGTGGAGGCGGTGCGGGCCGCGCTCGACGACGCGGGGCTGACTCCCGGGGACGTGGACGGGATGGTGACGTTCACGATGGACACCAGCCCGGAGATCACCGTGGCGCAGGCGGCCGGGATGGGGGAGCTGTCGTTCTTCTCGCGCATCCACTACGGCGGTGGGGCGGCCTGTGCGACCGTGCAGCAGGCGGCGCTCGCGGTGGCCACCGGAGTGGCCGAAGTCGTGGTCTGCTACCGGGCGTTCAACGAGCGGTCGGGCCGCAGATTCGGCTCGGGCGTGCAGCGTCGGGAGCCGTCGGCTGAGGGTGCGGCACTCGGCTGGGCCCTGCCGTTCGGGCTGCTCACCCCGGCCTCCTGGGTGGCGATGGCGGCCCAGCGGTATCTGCACACCCACGGCCTGACACCCGAGGCGTTCGGCCATGTCGCGGTGGTGGACCGGAAGTACGCGGCGACGAACCCGGCGGCGTACTTCCACGGCAGACCGATCACGCTCGCCGAGCACGCGGCCTCGCGGTGGATCGTGGAGCCGCTGCGGCTGCTGGACTGCTGCCAGGAGACCGACGGCGGCCAGGCCCTGGTGGTCACCTCCGTGGAGCGGGCCCGCGATCTGCCGCACTCCCCGGCCGTGATCACGGCGGCCGCCCAGGGCGCGGGCCGGGCGCAGGAACAGATGACCAGCTTCTACCGGGACGATCTGACGGGGCTCCCGGAGATGGGCGTGGTGGCCCGGCAGCTGTGGCGGACGGCGGGGATCAGCCCGGCGGAGATCGACGTGGGGATCCTGTACGACCACTTCACGCCGTTCGTGCTGATGCAGCTGGAGGAGTTCGGCTTCTGCGAGCCCGGGGAGGCCGCGGACTTCGTCGCCGAGGAGCGGCTGCCGCTGAACACGCACGGGGGGCAGCTCGGGGAGGCGTATCTGCACGGGATGAACGGGATAGCGGAGGGCGTACGGCAGCTGCGGGGCACGTCCGTGAACCAGATACCGGGCGCCGGGCGCGTCCTGGTGACCGCGGGAACCGGGGTTCCCACGTCGGGCCTGATCCTCGGGGCCGACGGATGAGACCGCCGCGGGTGATCCCGCCTCCTGTTCTCCGGCGTCCCGCTCTCTCGCGGCCCGCTCTCCCGCGTACTCCCCCGGTGGTCGTCTATCAGGGGTGAACCCTCAGAGGGCGGCCCCGCTTGTCCACCTTCAGGAGGTGAGGACAGCCCCAGTTCTACAACCTGAGGCGGACATGGCTTCGGGACCTGCGGCCGATCCGCCGGAGGAGGGGGCGAACCTAGCGTGGAGCCATGACCACACTCGTCTGCACGAGCGCCTCGGACGCCGCCACACGGGCGACGCGGCCCCGTTCGTACTCGTCGTTCTCGTCGTACGTGAAGGCGCGGCAGCCCGTGCTGCTGCGCACCGCCCGGTCACTCACCGCGAACCCGAGCGACGCGGAGGACCTGCTGCAGACGGCGCTGACGAAGACGTACGTCGCCTGGGACCGGATCGAGGACCATCGCGCGCTGGACGGCTATGTGCGGCGCGCCCTGCTGAACACGCGGACGTCGCAGTGGCGCAAGCGCAAGGTCGACGAGTTCGCCTGCGAGGAGCTGCCGGAGCCGGAGGGGCTGCCCGCCGCCGACCCCGCCGAGCAGCAGGCGCTGCACGACGCGATGTGGCGGGCGATCACGAAGCTGCCGGCGCGGCAGCGGGCGATGGTGGTGCTGCGCTACTACGAGGATCTGAGCGAGGCCCAGACGGCGGAGGTCCTCGGGGTATCCGTCGGCACGGTCAAGTCGGCGGTGTCCCGTGCGCTGGGCAAACTCCGCGAGGACCCCGAGCTGATCCCCGTACGTCAGGAAGGGTCCCGAACAGCGTCCCAGCAGGCCCTGAGCTGATCGATCATTCCTGCCCCTAGTGACATACCACGCGGTATGTGAGCAGAATCAGCGCAGCCCATTACTACCGCGTAGGCAATGTCGCCCCCGGGAGGACGCCGTGCTGAGCACGATGCAGGACGTACCGCTGACTGTGACCCGCATTCTGGTGCACGGGGCGCTGGTGCACGGAGAGTCGCAGATCACGACCTGGACCGGCGAGGGCGAGCCGCACCGGCGCAGCTTCCGCGAGGCGGGAGAGCGTGCGAACCAGCTGGCTCACGCCCTGCGCGACGACCTCGGTGTGACGGGCGACGAGCGGGTCGCGACCCTCATGTGGAACAACGCCGAACACGTCGAGGCGTACTACGCGATCCCCTCCATGGGCGCCGTGCTGCACACCCTGAACCTGCGCCTCCCGGCCGAGCAGCTCGTCTTCATCGTCAACCACGCGGCCGACCGCGTGGTCATCGCCAACGGTTCGCTGCTTCCGCTGCTCGCGCCGCTCCTCCCCCATCTGCCGACGGTGGAGCACGTGGTGGTCTCGGGTCCCGGTGACCGTTCGCTGCTCGACGGGACGAGCGTGCGGGTGCACGAGTACGAGGAGCTGATCGCCGGGAAGCCGACCGTCTACGACTGGCCGGAGATCGACGAACGGCAGGCCGCGGCCATGTGCTACACCTCCGGGACCACCGGCGACCCCAAGGGTGTCGTGTACTCCCACCGTTCGATCTACCTGCACTCCATGCAGGTGAACATGGCCCAGTCGATGGGGCTCACCGACCGTGACACGACCCTCGTCGTGGTCCCGCAGTTCCACGTCAACGCCTGGGGTCTGCCGCACGCGACCTTCATGTCCGGCATCAACATGCTGATGCCGGACCGTTTCCTCCAGCCCGCGCCCCTCGCCGAGATGATCGAGAGCGAGCGGCCGACGCATGCCGCCGCCGTCCCGACCATCTGGCAGGGCCTGCTCGCCGAGCTGACCGCCAAGCCCCGGGACGTCTCCTCCCTGACCCAGGTGACGATCGGCGGCTCGGCCTGCCCGCCCTCGCTGATGGCCGCCTTCGACGAGCTGGGCATGCACGTCTGCCACGCGTGGGGCATGACGGAGACCTCCCCGCTCGGCACCATCGCCCGCCCGCCGGTCCACGCCGTGGGCACGGACGAGGAGTTCGCGTACCGCCTCACCCAGGGCCGATTCCCGGCGGGCGTCGAGGCCCGCCTCACCGGCCCCGGCGGCGAACGGCTCCCCTGGGACGGCGAGTCCGCCGGCGAACTGGAGGTCCGCGGCCCGTGGATCGCCGGCGCCTACTACGGCGGCGACGGCGCCGAACCGCTGCGCCCCGCCGACAAGTTCAGCGAGGACGGCTGGCTCAAGACCGGTGACGTCGGCACGATCAGCCCCGACGGCTTCCTGACCCTCACCGACCGCGCCAAGGACGTCATCAAGTCGGGCGGCGAGTGGATCTCCTCGGTCGACCTGGAGAACGCCCTCATGTCCCACCCGGACGTGACCGAGGCCGCGGTCGTGGCCGTCCCCGACGAGAAGTGGGGCGAGCGGCCGCTGGCCACCGTCGTCCTGAAGGAGGGCTCCACCGCTGACTTCGAGACGCTGCGCGCCTTCCTCGCCGACGAGGGCAGGATCGCCAAGTGGCAGCTCCCGGAGCGCTGGTCGATCGTCGAGGCGGTCCCGAAGACGAGCGTCGGAAAGTTCGACAAGAAGGTGATCCGCAAGAAGTACGCGGAGGGCAGCCTGGACGTGACCAAGCTCTGAGACGCCACCGGGCGGCCACGGCCGGTCCCGGGGACCATCACACGTACGCCGGACGGAGTGCCTCAGGGCTCCCCGCCCGGCGTACGCGCGCTTCACCGACGTACCGGCGCATGGACGGTACATACGGCCGGGCGGGCGCAGGGACGTACGGACGACTGGTTCGTACGACCGGCTCGCCTACGGCTAGTTGGTGCCGATGCGGGCCAGGAGGTCGACGATCCGGTCCTGGACCTCGGCGCTCGTGGAGCGTTCGGCGAGGAACAGCACCGACTCCCCCGCGGCCAGCCGCGGCAGTTCGGCCGGGTCGACGGTGGCGGTGTAGACGACGAGCGGTGTGCGGTTCAACTGCCCGTTCGCACGAAGCCAGTCGACGATTCCGGCCCGTCGGCGCCGAACCTGCATCAGGTCCATCACCACGAGGTTCGGCCGCATCTGCGAGGCCAGCGTGACGGCGTCCTCGTCCGTCGAGGCGCGCGCGACCTGCATCCCGCGCCGCTCCAGCGTCGCCGTCAGCGCGAGCGCGATCTCCGCGTGCTCCTCGATGAGCAGCACGCGCGGCGGGTGCTGCTCGGAGTCGCGGGGCGCGAGCGCCTTCAGGAGTACGGCGGGGTCGGCGCCGTACGCCGCCTCGCGCGTCGCCTGTCCGAGTCCGGCCGTCACCAGGACGGGCACCTCTGCGGCGACGGCGGCCTGCCGCAGCGACTGCAACGCCGTGCGGGTGATCGGGCCGGTCAGCGGGTCGACGAACAGCGCGGCCGGGAACGCGGCGATCTGCGCGTCCACCTCCTCGCGCGAGTTCACGATGACGGGCCGGTAGCCGCGGTCGCTCAGCGCCTGCTGGGTGGTGGCGTCGGGCGCCGGCCACACGAGCAGCCGCCGCGGGTTGTCCAGCGGCTCCGGGGGCAGTTCGTCGTCCACGGGCCGCGGCTGCGGCTGGTCGGCGACCTCGACGGCACCGCCGGGACCGTCGAGCGGTTCGGGGCCCTCGGCCGCGTTCTCGTCCGGTGCGCCTATGGCGTACGACCGTCCGGCGCCCTCGGTGGTGCCGGGGCGCCGGGGTCCGGCACCCGGCTGGCCGCCCTGCGGAAGCGAGCGCGCGGCCGCCTCCGGGCGTTCGACGACCGGCTCGGGCGGAGTGCCGAGCTTGCGGCGGCGGCCCCCGCCGTTCGTCCCGTGCGGGGGAGGCGTCTGGGCCTGGACACCGCCGCCCGGCTGGGCCGCCGCGACCTGGCGGGCGAACGGAACGCCCTGGCCGAGCGTGCGCACGCTTATGGCACGGCCCTGCGTCGAGTTGGAGTCGGCCGGGGCGGACGCGGGCGTCGCCTCGGCGGGCAGTGGCTGGGCGATCCGCGGCGCCTGGCGCTCCGGGGGGAGCGGGACGGGGACCGGCTGTGCCGGGGCCGCCGCGTTCGCCGCGGGGAGCGCGGGCTGCGCGCCGGCGCCGGAGGTGGTGTTCGCGTTGGGCCACGACCGGGGCGCCGGAGCGGGCGCGGTACCGGACGGGCCGGCCTGCGCGGCGGCGGGCCGTCCGGGGGCGAGCGGCTGACCGGCGGTGACAGCGCCCGGGGCGCCCTGCGCGGGGAGCCCCCGCGCCGGAACCGGCTGTCCGGGAACGCCCTGGGCCGGGAGAGCCGCCGAGGGTGCTCCGGCCGCCGCCGCGGGCTGGCCCGGGGCGGTGATCTGACGGGCGCGTCGGCGGCCCGTCGGGGCGGAGGCGGGGTGCGGCTGCGGCGGGGTGTGATCGTCGTCGGGGTTGTGCGGCATCGCGTCATGACGGCCGTCGGGCTGCTGGGCCAGCGCGACCTGAGCCTGTGCGGCCTGAGCGACCTGTGCCTGAGCGGCCTGGACCTGGGCCGCCTGGGCTTGCGCGGCCTGTGCCTGGGCGGCCTGCGCCTGGGCCTCGGCCTGGACGTACTCCGGTGAGCGGTCCGCCTCCGCCGGCGGCAGCGCGAACACCGGACGGGCGCCCGTCTCCTGCGCGGCGGCACGCTCGGCCGCCGCGGCCAGCGCGCGGCGGCGCCGCCCGCTCGGCTCGCCCGCGTCCTCGTCGGGACCGTCCGGTGCCGTCGCCGCAGGAGCGGCCTGTGCGGCGGGCGCCGCCGGCAACGCCGCGGGCAGCGCGTTCTGTTCGCCGTCCCGGCGCGCGCGTCGTCCGGAGGGCACCGGCACCCCCTGCGGAGGCACCGTCCCGCCCAGCCCGGATCCCACGGCCGCGGTTCCCGCCCCGTGCTCGCCCGCCATCACGACCGCGCCCTCGGAGACCCCGTCGGGCGTCCCCTGGGCCGCGGCGTCGCCGGTGCCCTCGACGGGGCTGGGCCGGCCGCGGCGTCGCCCGCTACCGCCGGAGCCGTCGCCGGAGCCGTCCGTCTGCTCCTGTGCTTGCGGGAGCTCGCCGGCCGCCTGCTCCTCGGCGGCACGCCGGCGACGACGCCCGGTGGGAGCGGTCGTACCGGACTCCTCGACGGCCTTCGGGCCGGACTCCCCCGTCTCCTCGCTCTCCAGGAAGGCGTCCACGGAGGACCGCCGGGCCCGCCGCCTGCCACCGCTCTGCTGCGCGGTCGGCTCGGCCAGGGCGACCTCGGTGGAGACCACCGGTCCGGCGGCGAGCGGAACCGAGCCCGCCCCGCCCCCGATGGGCACCTCGAGGACGTACGCGCTGCCGCTCATCCCCGGCACCTCGTGCGTCTGGAGCACACCGCCGTGCGCGCGCACGATCCCGCGCACGATCGGCTCGTGCACCGGGTCTCCCCCGGCGTACGGTCCGCGCACCTCGATACGGACGACCTCGCCGCGCTGTGCCGCCGCCACGACGACCGTGTTGTCCATGTAACCGCCCGCCGACACCGGCGCGTTCCCGGTCGCGTCGACGCCCGCGACGTCCGCGATGAGGTGGGCGAGGGCGCCCGCGAGGCGCTGCGGGTCGACCTCGGCCTCGATGGGCGGCGCGTGCACGGCGAACTGCACGCGTCCGGGCCCGATCAGGTCGATGGCCCCGTCGACACCGGCCGCGACCACGGCGTCGAGCATGACGTTCGTACGGAAGATCGTCTCGACGCCGGCGTCCAGCCGCTGGTAGCCGAGGACGTTGTCGACGAGGGTCGTGATGCGCGAGTAGCCGGCCGAGAGGTGGTGGAGCACCTGGTTGGCCTCCGGCCACAGCTGCCCCGCGTCGTCCGCGGCGAGCTTGGCGAGTTCGCCGCGCAGCTGGTCGAGCGGTCCGCGCAGGGACTGGCCGAGGACGGCGAGCAGCTGCTCGTGCCGGGCGGTCAGCGCCTCGTAGCGGTCCTTCTCCCGCTCGCCGAGCGCCGCGTACCGCTCGTCGCCGGCGGCGAGTTCCTCCTCGTGCCCCTCGGTCAGCTCGGTGAGCTCGGCGGTGTGCCGCTCGCGCAGCTCCTCCAGCTCGGCGGCGTGCTCCTCACCGATCCGCTCCAGCTCATCGGCGTGCCGGGTGGCGGCCGCGTCCTTCTCCTCGACCAGGGTGTCGTACGGCCGCCGGTCGGTGAAGGTCATGACGGCGCCGACGAGCTGGTCCCCGTCGCGCACCGGAGACGTCGTCAGGTCGACCGGCACCTTGTCCCCGGACTTCGACCACAGCACCTGTCCGCGCACCCGGTGCTTGCGCCCGGAGCGCAGGGTGTCGGCGAGCGGCGACTCCGCATAGGGGAAGTCCTCGCCGTCCGCCCGCGAGTGCAGGATCAGGGCGTGCAGGTCCTTGCCGCCGAGATCGCTGGCCCGGTATCCGAGGATCTGGGCGGCGGCGGGATTGACGAGAACGACCCGCCCCTCGGTGTCCGTCCCGACGACGCCCTCGGCCGCCGCGCGCAGGATCATCTCGGTCTGGCGCTGCGAACGCGCGAGTTCGGCCTCGGTGTCGACGGTGCCCGAAAGGTCGCGTACGACGAGCATGAGCAGCTCGTCAGGGGTGGAGCCGTAGTTGTCGTAGGCCTGCTCGCCGCTCTCCAGGTTCGCGCTGGTGACCTCGACCGGGAACTCCGTGCCGTCGGTCCGCCGCGCGATCATCCGGGTCGGCTTGGTCCGCCCGCGATCATCGGTGGTGTCGGGGCGCCGCATGGATCCGGGGATCAGCCGGGAGTCGAACTCGGGCAGCAGATCGAGCAGCCCGCGGCCCACCAGGGCGGTGCCCGGGGTCTCGAAGGCCTCCAGGGCGATCGTGTTGGCGTTGACGACGGTCCCGTTGGCGTTGACCAGGACCAGCGCATCGGGCAGCGCGTCCAGTATGGCTGCGAGGCGAGCAGCGCCTCGGGATGGCCTGCTGCTCACGAGACGCTTCCTCCCTGTTACCGCACCTTGCCGACCGCGGATGCCATCTTGCCAACCGGCCCGCGGCGTGTCACGCGAGGGAGTCTACGGGCAGTGGTTGCGCTCGGGATGCCGGATGAGAGGGAGGTCGCACACATATGAGACGCAGAATCGGCGTAGAACCTGTGACCACGCGTTTCACCGGGCGGAACCGTGAGATCACCGTGACGTCGCCGTGTCCTGGCCCCGTCTGCGCTATGGGCGGGCGCCGGGCAGCAGCGGCACCAGGGCGTTCCAGCGCGAGATCTCGCACCCGTTCGAGCGGTCGTAGCGCGCGTCGACGGGGCGCCCCGCCCAGGTCCCCGTGACATGCGCCGTGGCCGGACCCCCGTACTCCATCGTGCACAGGGTGTCCGGCGGCACCGGGGCGAAGGTGTCCTTGCCCCAGGTGGTCATCCGGTCCAGCCGGTCGCACGCCTCCGCCGCGTGCGGATGGCCGCCGCCCGCGGGATGGCACTCCAGCTCGAAGGTCCCGTCCGCGCCGCCGCCCACGTCGTGGACGGTCACCGTCAGCCGGTCGACGGTGTCCTCCGGGCGGACCGGCGGGGGCATGAGGGCCGGCAGCGCTACCCCGTACGCGGCCTCGGACAGTGCCGACGGCCCGCCGGGGAAGAGCGGCGACGATCCGCCGGGGACCGCCGTGGAGGGTCCGGCGGGAGACGCCACAGATAGAGGGGGCACCCGGGGCGTGTCGTCGGAGGGGGTGCCGGCGGTGGCGCTGGGCACGGTCGAGAGCGCGGCGGTGGCGGCCACGGCGGCGGTGAGGAGCAGTCGGCGCAACATGACCTGCCTAACGCGGGGCGACCCACCCGGTTGCGCGCCGGTGGGGGCTTTGCGGTGCGGCGTATTCGCCTAGTACCGTGGGGGGCGATTGGTGACACCGCGCTCGACTGTGTCATCATCTGCACGCACCACTCGCGCTCGCGTGAGGGGTTGTGCGGGAGGCGTCGCCTAGTCCGGTCTATGGCGCCGCACTGCTAATGCGGTTTGGGACTTCAATCCCATCGAGGGTTCAAATCCCTCCGCCTCCGCGCGAAGATCCGAAGCCCCGGTCCACTGGACCGGGGCTTCGGCGTTCCGGGTGTCGGTGAGAGCCGCGGAGCGCGCCGGCGTGGGGGGTGCTCGCGAGGGCCCAGAAGTACGTTTGCCCAGCTCACAAGGGGTGAGGCAAACGGATTTCACATGGCGGCGGCAGTCATGTAATGTTCTTCCTGTCGCCGCGAGCGGGGCAAAAGCCCGGGAAGCGAAGACAGAAGCACAACAGAACAAGCACTCGTAGCTTAACGGATAGAGCATCTGACTACGGATCAGAAGGTTGCAGGTTCGAATCCTGCCGAGTGCACACAGATCAAAGGCCCCGCCGGTTGAACCGGCGGGGCCTTTGACATCAGCGGGTGACATCAACGCGCCCTGGGAACGCTCAGCGCCTGTGTCCGACCCCGAGCGCATGGGGCCTCCCTGAAAGGGCGGGCCCCGGATCGACCAGCTCAGCCGCCGAGGATGCCTTTAGGCAGGACCGAGCCGACGATGCCCGAGGGATTCCTCAGGACCTGGCCGATAGTGTCAAGGGGACTGCTGAGGGGAGCCGGGACCGGCCCAGGGGGGTTCGGAGTGTCGGCAGCCTGGGCGCCAGCGACGCCCAGGGCGAGGAGTCCCGCTGCGAGCGCGGCGACTGTCGTTGTGCGTACTGCGGTCCGCCAAACGGCGGTGGGGGCGGTCATCTGTCCTCCACGTTGTTGCGGTTCACGGGCGGAGCGTGTCCGCCCGAATTGATCAACCGGACAACTGCGCAGCGCGACAAGGGTTACGTCGGACTCCTCCGCCTGCGCCGAACGGTTCACCGTCGGCGAGGCGTAGCCGACCGGCGCTTGGACCTGGGGTTCAGACTCAGGCCCCCTGGCCGGTAGCTTCGTCTTCCCCTTCGTCGTGGGGAACGTCAGGGCCAAGCACGTCGTCCATCCGATCCGACGCCGCCCGCAACGCCGTCCCCATCACGTGTGCGTAGGTGTCCAGCGTCATGGTGATCGTGCTGTGCCCCCAGCGTCTCCATGATGGTGCGGGCATCGACTCCTTGAGCGAGCAGCAGGGACGCGCAGGTGTGCCGCAGGTCGTGCACCCGCACCCGCCGCACCCGTGCGTTGCGGCACAGGATGGTGAGCATCCGGTTCAGGCCCCGTGGGTCCGTGACCCCGCTCGATCTGCAACGCGGTCATCTCCGCGATCAGCCGGGTCTCGGCGGAGGTGGAGACGGAGTCGATCCGGTTGTCCGCGCGGCCGGTGTTCTTGCCACGCATGACCCGGTAGGAACCGCCGGCGAGCGCGGCGAGCATCTGGCGCCGCTCCGAACCGGTCAGCGGCCACAGCTCGCCCTGGCGGACGGCTTCGAGCTTGCGGTTCGTCTCGCGGATCGCACGGTCCAGGCGACGGGTGTCGGGCTTGGACATGGTCAGACCGTCCTTCCGGCGTGCGGGGCGAGGATGAGGTGGATGTCGGCGAGACGGCCCGTCGTGCCCTGGGACCCGAGCCACGCCGCGACTTCGCGGGTGACGCGGTCCCAGCAGAAGGAGGCGGGGGCGGTGACGGTGCCGTGGGCGAAGGCGCGGCCTTCGCCGGGGACGGTCACCCAGGCGTGCCACGCGTAGTCGATGGTGTTCGGAGCGGTGGTGCCGGCCACAGGTGAACTCCTAGACGTGGGAGGGGTGTTGGTGCGCAGCACTGATCGTTTGGGGGTGGTGGGGGCGCTAAAGTCGCGCGCATGGGTGGGGAAACTGAGGCGCAGAGCGCCCGAAAGAGCGGTGCCCGCAAGTGCCTCAGGTGCGAGGAACCGCTGTCGCAGAGCCCGCGGCTAATACCCCGTTTGTTCTGCTCGCCCGGGCATGCGGTCCAGGCAGCGTTCGCGGTGATGCTTGCTGCCTTTGCGGCCGAGCGGTTCGGCCTGCGCTTCGCCCTGCACGTCGTGCGTGCGGGACTGCGCGTCGGGCACCTGCTGGGTTGGATTCAGTCTCTGGACTGAGCTGGTGTTTCCTTGCGGTCTCACCGGCGCGGGCCGGCGCAGGGCACGCAGGTCCCGAGCGAGTCGGGGATGACGTAGCCCGCATCACGGTGGCAGGACGGGCAGGTGCGGCGGGCGGCGTTGGCCTTGGCCAGCGCCGCCCGCTTCGCGGCCGTCATGGGCCGCACCGGTCGAGCGAGGTCGACCCGGTACAGGTAGGCGACCAGCGGTCCACGACGGCGGCGCGGCCGTTCGAGCTGCGCCGCCACGGCCTGTCCGCCGGGCCGCAGACCGCGCGCCCGGAGCTGCCGTCTGGTGGCGTAGCCGTCCGGGGCGAGGCGCCACCGGAACACCGGCAACGAGCCCATCACGCCACGCGCTTCCACGCCGCCCGCAGGCGGACCTCGGATGCGGAGTGTCCGGCCGTACGGAAGCGGGTCGCCATCTCCCGGTAGGACAGGGCGGGAACACGGCTGGTACGGATCTCGTCCACGACCGCGTCAAGCTCGGCGTCGGTGAGCGCGGGCCCGGATTCCAGGGCTGTCAGCGGTGCTGTCGGTCCCCAGACGGGGAGTTCCCAGCGCGGCGTGACGTCGGGCGTGACGCGGTGCGTCACGCTGGTCAAGGCCCTGCCCGTGCCCTCGCCGGTCCGCGCCGCCTCCAGCGTCGACCAGGCGTCGGAGAGTCGTTTGGCGGTTGTGGCCTGGACGCGTGCGACGCGGGCGCCGGCCTGCGTCACGGCCGTCAGCCGGGTCTCCTCCGTCGTGGCTTCCGCCCGCAGCCGGGCACGCGCCACGGCCGCTTCGTCGCGGGCTTCCTGCTGGATGCCGGTGATGGCGGTCAGCGCGGTCGGGGTGAGCGCGGTCCGCTCCCAGAACCCGTGGACCAGCCACAGCGCCTTCGCCGCGAGCGGCAGCCACGCCACCGCCAGCCACGCGCCCGTGTCCGCCTCGGCGGTCAGCGCGTGGGCGACCAGGACACCGGTTGCGAGCAGGCCGAACGACCAGCCGACCCCGGTCACGACGTCGGAGTGGTCGCCCTGCGCGGCGAGGCGCCGTTCGTAGGCGAGGGTGGCCAGCCAGCCCCCGTCGATGCCCAGACCGACCACCAGCGCGACGGGCCACGGCATTGCCGAGCCCAGCCACATCACGACCACGGCCAGAGTGAGGACCAGGACACCGCCGTCACGGCCACGGCGGGCAGAGCGGTCGGGCGGGCCATCACGCCACCCCCGCCCTGTCGGGCACCTGCGTGTAGTCGGTCAGCTCGATGTCCGCGCCGCCGTACTTCGTCTGTGCGTTCAGCACGCCGGTGCGGTGGTCGCACTGCACGTGGAAGTCGACCGCGTCCGGGGCGATACCGAGCGCCGTCCGCCACGCCTCGAACGCGGTGAACCCGCCCTGCATGGCGTGGACCGGCAGGGACAGCCGGTCCGGGTAGATCGAGCTCACGTCGACCACCGGGGCCGGCAGGCCGGGGAAGTCGACCGCCAGCAGCCGCAACGCCCGCAGCGGTACCGCCAGGGCGTCCAGCGTGGGGATCGTGCTCATGCCGCACCCCCCCGCCAGGGACGTGCCGGCCGTGCGGTTGGACAGCTTGGCCCGCTCGGCGAGCACCCGGGCAAGCGCCCGGCGCACCCGGCGGGTGTCGACCTCGTCGGGGGCGTGGTGCATCGCGATGATCTGCGCGTCGATCAGGTCGACGTCCGCCAGGATCAGCGGCATCTCCAGCTCGATCGCGTCCAGCTCCGCGTCCGTCGGCTCCATGAAGTCGGCGAACGCGGTAACAGCTTCCTGAACAGTGACGATGGGGTTCATTGGGTCGTGTTCCTCTCACACAGGAACGGCCCGAACAGCGGCCCCGGTGTTACAGCACCGGGGCCGCGCGCCGTTGAAGTCGGTAGATCCGGCTCCCCTCAGCGCTGCTCGTACGAGACGAGCAGCTGAGGCAACCGGCCGCAGCGCGTGAGCTGCGAAAAGGTCGAAACGCGCCGTGCTCGCACGCAGGACCAGAACCCGCGCACGCCGCCCTCTTGCTTGCAGAGGTGGGGCGGTCTCCCTCAGCACGCTGTTGAGTTTTCAAGGCGCTGTCGCTGCCGGTGAGCGCGGTAACCCCTGGTCAGAGGGGCTCCCGTCTCCACGGGACCCGCCGGGCGCTGCCAGTACAGGCAGGCACACTCAATAGTGCTGCACCACCTGTTCAACTTGTTGGTACAAGCTGATGCGGTGATGCTGCACCCGCGGGCGGTGAGGTGTCAAGGGGTTAGGGACCACATGTACCAACAAGTTGCGCGAGTGCGTCATGATGGGGCAATGACCAAGCAGCCGAAGTACCGGCAAGTCGCTGACGTCCTGCGCCGCGAGATCGACAACGGCACCTACGCGCCGGGGGCGCGGCTGCCCTCTGAGAACGACTTGCAGCAGCGCTTCGACGCGTCCAGGAACACGGTCCGCAACGGGCTGAGCCTGCTGGTCGGCGAAGGTCTGATCTCGTCCAGCCAGGGGCTCGGATACGAGGTCAAGTCGCACGAAGTGTTCGAACTGAACGCGTCGCGGTTCGAGGATCTGACCTTCCCGCAGAACGGGGACGCCTACAGCACCGACGTGACGAACGCTGGCCGCCGGCCCCACCAGACGTTCCGCGTAGAGATGCTCCCGGCTTCGACCGATGTCGCTGCGCGGCTCAAGGTTCCGGCAGGTACGAAAGCGGTATTGCGGTTTTGTCATCGCTATGCGGACGACGTCCCTTGGTCCACGCAAGCGACCTACTATCCATCGTGGCTGGTCGACCAGTCGCCCCGGCTGGCCGAGCCAGGAGACATCGAAGAGGGCACCACGAGGTACCTAACCGCTCAAGGCATCGAGCAGGTCGGGTACTTCGACGAGATCGCCGCGCGAATGCCGACGCCGGAGGAAGCACGGCTGTTGGAGGTCGGCGCTGGTGTGCCGGTGCTGCTTTGGACGCGGACGGGCTACTCGGCAGATCGGCCCATCCGGTGCACCATCACGACCTTCCGGGGCGACTTGAACCGGATGAACTACGAGATCGGCGATCTGTCCGCCCGAAGCGAGAACGAGCCTCAGTGAGAATCACCCCTGCCCAACCGGGCGATGTGTCCAAGCTGCTGGCCTTCCGATCGGAGGCCGCAGCCTGGCTTTCCCGCCTCGGAACCGACCAGTGGCAACTCCCGTACCCGGCGGACAAGCTGTTGGGCACCGTAGAGGACGGGACTGTCTTCATGGTCCTGGACGGTGCCGCGACGGTGGCGACCATCACCTTGACCTCCGAGGCGGAGTCGGGCCTCTGGACAGAGCAAGAGCTCTCCGAGCCTTCGATGTTCATCAACAAACTGTCCGTCGCGCGAACGCACGCCGGACAGAACGTCGGTGGCCGTCTGCTCGATTGGGCCGGAGACCGTGCCTATCGAGCCGGGGCCAAATGGCTCCGGCTCGACGCGTGGACGACCAACGAGGATCTACAGGCGTACTACCTCCGCCAGGGGTTTGCGCACGTCCGCACGGTCTTGGAGGGGGCAGCGATCAACGGAGGTCCCCGGGTTTCAGGTTGGCTGGCCCAGCGGCCAACGCACCTTGCCGAGCACGGCTTTGTGGACGAGACCCCGGAGCCGGAACGCTTTGGTGACGGCTAGCCCGACATCGCCGTGTCCCCGGGTCCCCCTACGAAACGGGTTGTCCCTGCGGGGGCAGGTTTCCACTGGCTCCAGCGGGAGCGACGGGCCGGCGTGGCGTCATTTTGCCAGCCAGCCATTCCAGGTTCTCCCACACGCGGGGCTCGCCGTGCACCTTTCGCTGCGTCTCCATCCAGGGACGGTAGTTGTTCCAAACAGCGATGATGAGACCTCCCCATGCCTCGTCGATGACTTCTCGGTCGAAGGCGTCCGACTGCGCGCCGACAGCCAGGAAGTTGAACATTGTGAGGTAAGCCGTGATCAGTTTCGTCGTTGGCTCGTCACCTGCCAGCGAGAGGCTGAGCAGAGCTGAAATGGCCTCGTGATCCCGCTCGTTGGGTATCCCCTCGTCGAACAGCACCTTTCGCCGCTCCATGTTGGCCGTGAGGTACTCCATGGTCGCCTGCTTGCGGCGCCTGTCGTGATCTTGGCCTGTGCCACGAGCCAGCAAGAGGAGCTGCCACGCCAGTGCGCCGAAGGCAACGACACTGACGAGCAGAGAGCCGAACGAAGCAACCAGGGACCACCACTCATACGACGTCACGGCCCGATACCTTACGGAAGATGCGCAGCTAGCGGGGCTGTTTCTGACATCAATGCCTGACATCAACGTCCACGTACGAAGGCGTACAGCCACGGATCTCGCTCGGATCAGCGATGACCGATCACGGCCGCAGATCGACTTTGTACCGTGCGTGCATCGGGGGTGCACGCGCCTACGGATCAGAAGGTTGCAGGTTCGAATCCTGCCGAGTGCACACAGGTGAGAGGCCCCGGAGAGATCCGGGGCCTCTTGCGTTTTCGGGGACGTGCGGCAGTGGAGTACGGCAGCGGGACCGCGGGGGAGCCCGGACCCGGCAATCCTGGCCGCTGCCCAGACCACCTATGAAAGTCCAAGGGATCTCCTGCCGCGCCTCCGTCACGGCCGCGACGGACAGTTCGCGGCGGGCCGCGCCGGCGATCGTCCGACCCCGCCCCCAGAGCGGTGCTCCACATCCTGCCCGGCGCGGTCACCCAAGGACGGTGGGCCGTACAACCATCCTTCGGCTTGACATGTCTGAGCTCGTGTCAAACGCCGACTCCGGTCGGCTTTCCGAACCTGTTCGCCGGGAAGACCGGTCTGCTCACCGTTCCCGGCGCTTCTCCCACGGAGAGTGCATGCGTATTCGCGTTCCTGCGGCCGTCGCTGTCGTCTGCGGCGCCGTAGCGCTGACCGGCGCCACGGTGCCGGCCGCTCAGGCGGCCGACACGGCGGGTGCCGCGCGCCCCTGGCAGCTCGGCGCTCACTCCGCCCCCGCTACGGGGAAGTCGGCCTTCACGGCGCCGGCACCGGCGACGGCGGCCTCCGCCAAGCCGTACGCGCTGGCGGTGACCTTCTCGAACGTCAAGGTCGCGAGTGGCAAGTCCGCCGTGTCCGTCGGCACGAGCGCCATCGTGCATGTGCCCTACACCTTCACGCTCACGGCGACCAACGTCAACGGTCTCAGCGACGACGACTTCTACGTCGGCCTGGACCTCTACCGGGGTTCCGCCACGTCCCCGGCGACCGACCTGTACGGCGACAGTCCGGCTTCGTGCAGCGTGACCTCCTCGATGTCCTCCTACGAGAAGGTCGTCACCGTCGAGACCTGCAAGGGGACCGTCGACATCTACCCCAAGTACGACCTTCACAACGCCGACGCCGGAACGAGCTGGCATTCGGTGGCCTGGGCCGTCGCCTACAACGGCCAGGACCCCAGCGATGTGTCGGACGTCAGCAAGATCGGCACCGCGGACCAGGCCGGGCTCCGGTCCCCGGCGATCCAACGCCTGTCCAAGCTCACGACGAACGCCGCGCCCGAGCCGGTCACGAAAGGCAAGACGCTCACGATCACCGGTGCTCTGACCCGCGCGAACTGGGACACCCACAAGTACGCGGGCTACACGGGCCAGAAGGTCAGGCTGCAGTTCCGCAAGAAGGGCTCCACCGCCTACACCACCCTCAAGACCGTCAGCTCCGACAGCCACGGCAACCTCAAGACGACCTACAAGGCGACGACCGACGGCTACTGGCGCTATTCCTTCGCGGGAACGTCCACCACGCCGGCCGTCTCGGCCGCGGGTGACTACGTCGACGTCAAGTGACCCCACCCTGACCCCCGTCGCCGTCACCGTTGCTGTCCCGCGCCCGTGGCAACCGTGCCCCCGCGCCGGGCCCCGCGCGGCGTAGGCGAGAGGCTCCGGAGAGATCCGGGGCCTCTCGCGTTTCCGGACCCGTTCCCCGTCGGCTGCGCACCGGCCTTTCGGGCTTTTCGGCTGGTCAGGGTGCTTGTCAGCGGTGGGTTCTATTGTTGGTGGAGTGCGGCGGGTGTGGGTGTGTTCTGGGTTGCGGTGGTCGGGGGACGGGCCCGTGCTGGTGTGGGGCGGGGGGCGCGGGAGCCCGCTGGCTCCGGGGCGGCGGGTCGCGTTCGGCGTGGTGGACGGGGGTGTGCGGACGTGCGTCGGGGCGCGGGGGAACGCGTGTCCCGTGCGGGCCGTCGTGTCGCCGCGCGGTACGGGCGCGCGGTGCGAGGAGTGCGCGCGGCTGGACCGGGCGCACTCCGTGGCCGCCGACACGCTGGCCGATGATCCCCGGCCGTACCGCGTCTATCTCGCGTGGTTCGGGCCCGGCATGGTGAAGGTGGGGATCACGCGCGTCGAGCGGGGTTCCGCGCGTCTCCTGGAACAGGGCGCCGTCACCTTCAGCTGGCTGGGGCAGGGGCCGTTGATGGCGGCACGCCGGGCCGAGGAGCTGTTGCGGGCCGCGCTCAAGGTGCCGGACCGGATTCCGTACGCCGACAAGAGGGCGGTGCGGGCGGCACTGCCGGGGCCCGAGGAGCGCGTCGCCGAGCTCCGGGAGCTGCACGCGCGCGTCGGGGATCTCGACGGCTGGCCGGAGTCCCTCCGGCGCGCGCCCTTCGAACCCGTCGACCACACGGACGTGTTCGGACTCGCCGGGCTCCCGCCCGCGCAGGGGGTCGTGCGCGAGCTGGTCGGGGGAGGCGCGATCAGGGGTGAACTGTGCGGTGCCGCGGGCCCCGATCTCCATCTCCTCACCGGGCGCGGAGTCTTCGTTCTCGACACCCGGCTGATGACGGGGTGGGACCTGACCGGCGTCGGGGACGTGGGTGGGGGCGACGGCGGTGACGGTGGCTCTGGAATCACCTTTCCCGTGCGGGAGTTGCGGGCGCCGGACGCCGGTGTTCAGGACGGGCTCTTCTGAGGGAGCGATCTGAGGGAGGGATCTGCGGGAAGGAAAGGAGGGTGAGACGTGGCTGAGTGGCATCGGCAGGGAGGGCAGCCGGGCGAGGGAGGGGTGGGCTGTCGGCCCCCATGGTCAAGACTTCGATCCCTTTCGGATCCCGTTCGGAAAGGTGCTGGACGACGGGGGACGCCCGGAAGGAGAGTGTCGGACATGAGCGATCACTCTCAAGCGCCTGTCGCGGCCCATGAGCCGCCGTACTACGTCGCCGTGTTCACCTCCGTACGGACGGAGGAGGACGCCGGGTACGGGGAGACCGCCGAGCGGATGGAGGAGCTGGTCGAACAGATCCCGGGCTATCTGGGGATGGATTACGCGCGGACACCGGGCGGACTGGCCATCACCGTCGGGTACTTCCGGGACGAGGACGCCATCAAGGAGTGGAGTGCGCATGCCGAGCACCGGGCGGCACAGCGGCGCGGTCGGGCCGAGTGGTACGAGCGGTACACCCTGCACATCGCCAAGGTCGAGCGGAGCCATGGGTTCGAACGTGCCCACGGCTGAGCGGGAGGGCGCGGCCGTCGCCGGGGAGATGTCTGACGGGGTGCGGAGTCGGACGCCCCAGGACCCACACGCTGAGGAGGCCGTGGAGGTGCGGGACGAAGCACGGGAAGTGCGGGGGTTCTGGGAGGGGCTCGGGCTGCCCGGACTCGTCGACGTCCACACGCACTTCATGCCCGAGCGGGTGCTGCGCAAGGTCTGGGACTACTTCGACGGGCTCGGTGAGCTCACCGGCGGCGTCGAGTGGCCGATCACCTATCGCGCGGACGAGGACGAACGGCTGGCGCTGATCAGGGAGTTCGGGGTGCGCGCCTTCACGGCGATGCTCTACCCGCACAAGGCCGGCATGGCCGAGTGGCTCAACTCCTGGGCCGTCGACTTCGCCCGCCGGACCCCGGACTGCCTGCACACCTCCACACTCTTCCCCGAGCCGGGCGTCGAGCGGTACGTGCGCGAGGCGGTGGAGGCGGGCACCCGTGTCTTCAAGGCGCACGTTCAGGTGGGGGCGTACGACCCGGGGGACGAACTCCTCGACCCGGCCTGGGGGTTGCTCGCCGAGGCCGGTGTTCCTGTCGTGATCCACTGCGGATCGGGGCCGTCGCCCGGCAAGTACACCGGGCCGGGACCGGTCGCGGCCGTCCTCGGCCGGCATCCCCGGCTGCGGTTCGTCTTCGCGCACATGGGGATGCCCGAGTACGAGGACTTCCTCGGCCTCGCCGAGCGGTACGACGAGGTGCGGCTCGACACGACCATGGCGTTCACGGACTTCAGCGAGCGGCTCGCGCCGTTTCCGCCCGAACTGCTGCCCCGGCTCGCGGACCTCGGGGACCGGGTGCTCCTCGGCACCGACTTCCCGAACATCCCGTATCCGTACGTCCACCAGCTCCGCGCGCTGGAACGGCTCGGGCTGGGAGACGATTGGCTGCGGGCGGTCTGTTACGAGAACGGCGCACGTCTCTTCGGCCGCCACTGACGCACGCGTGCGCCTAGGCCTAGGCGTAACGCCTACAGGCAGGGCGTGGGCGGGAGTTGAGGCCCGGCGGCCGTGGACCGCGGTCGCCGCCCGGGAACCGCGTGATCTTCCCAGGAGTTCCCTGAGAGGCGCCTGTGCGTTTCTCAGGGTATTCACAGGTTACCGAAAGGATGCTCTCAGCGGCGCCCACCAAGGTGTCCGCTATGACCACGACCTCGCCCCAGGGGCGCACCGAACTGCTGAGGCCGGACGGGAGCCCCGTCCGGGTGCTTGTGGTGGACGACGAGCTGTCGATCACCGAGCTGCTGTCCATGGCCCTTCGCTACGAGGGCTGGCAGATCCGCAGCGCGGGCGACGGGACGGGCGCGGTGCAGACCGCGCGCGAGTTCCGGCCCGACGCCGTCGTTCTCGACATGATGCTGCCGGACATGGACGGGCTGACGGTGCTCGGCCGGCTCCGCCGGGAGCTGCCCGATGTCCCGGTGCTGTTCCTGACGGCGAAGGACGCGGTCGAGGACCGGATCGCGGGGCTCACCGCCGGTGGCGACGACTACGTCACCAAGCCGTTCAGCCTGGAGGAGGTCGTGGCCCGGCTGCGCGGTCTCATCCGGCGCTCGGGCGCGGCCGACCGGCGCTCCGAGTCCGTGCTCGTCGTCGGCGACCTCGCCCTGGACGAGGACAGTCACGAGGTGTCGCGGGGCGGCGACAACATCCACCTCACCGCGACCGAGTTCGAGCTGCTGCGCTTCCTGATGCGCAATCCGCGCCGGGTGCTGAGCAAGGCACAGATACTCGACCGTGTGTGGTCGTACGACTTCGGTGGGCAGGCCAATGTGGTCGAGCTCTACATCTCGTATCTGCGGCGCAAGATCGACGCCGGCCGTGAGCCGATGATCCACACCCGGCGTGGGGCCGGATACCTGATCAAGCCCGCCGTGTCATGAGCGGACGACGACGGCCGCGAGCGCAGAAGAGGCGAGGACGACAGCCGCGCACCCTGCGGTCGCGGCTCGTCGTCTCGGCGGTCGCGCTCATCGCCGTGGTCTGCGCCGTGATCGGCACGGTGACGACCATCGCGCTGCGCCAGCATCTGTACACACAGTTGCGAACGCAGATCAGCGACGCCGGCCAGCGGCTCTCGGGTCCCCCCGGGAACCCGCGGGGCGCGAACCCGGGCGACGGAGGCCAGGATCCCGGCAACTCGAACGGCGGCGGCTCGGCCGACTCCGCCGACAGCTCCTCCGGCGACAACCGGCTCCACGCCTTTGTCACCATGGGCCCGACGCAGACGAAGACCATAGCGGCCGAGGTCGGCACCGACGGCGGAGTCGGCAAGGCGGTCGTCTCCGCCGACGGGGCCAGCGACAGCGACGCGTTCCCGCGAAATCGGGCCGTCCCGCTCACCACCGCGCAGAAAGCGGCGCTCGCCTCCGTCGCCAAGGACGGCAAGGCGCACACCGTGGACGTCCCCGGCCTGGGCCAGTACTACGTCATGTATATGACCGGCCCTCACGGCAGTTACTACATCGCCCTGCCCACCGAGTCCGTCGACAACACCATCAACAACTTCATCCTCATCGAGGCGAGCATCACCGGTGCCGGTCTCATCGCCGCCACCATCGCGGGCAGCGTGATCGTCAGCCTCGCCCTGCGCCCCCTGCGCAAGGTCGCGGCCACCGCCACCCGTGTCTCCGAACTCCCCCTGCACACCGGCGAGGTCACCCTCTACGAGCGTGTCCCGGAGGCCGAGTCCGATCCGCACACCGAGGTCGGGCAGGTCGGGGCGGCGCTGAACCGCATGCTCGACCACATCCACGGCGCGCTGCACGCGCGGCAGCAGAGCGAGATGCGCGTACGGCAGTTCGTCGCGGACGCCAGTCATGAGCTGCGGACACCGCTCGCGTCCATCCGCGGGTACGCCGAGCTGACCAGACGCGGCCGGGAGGAGACCGGGCCCGACACCCGGCACGCCCTCGGGCGGATCGAGTCCGAGGCCGGCCGGATGACGGGGCTGGTGGAGGATCTGCTGCTGCTCGCGCGGCTCGACGCGGGGCGGCCGTTGCAGTACGAGCAGACCGACCTCGTCCCCCTGGTGATCGACGCCGTGAGCGACGCGCGGGCCGCCGGGCGTGGTCACAACTGGCGGCTCGAACTGCCCGAGGAGCCCGCGCTGGTGTCGGCGGACGCCGCGCGCCTGCAACAGGTCATGGTCAACCTCTTCGCGAACGCCCGCACGCACACCCCACCGGGGACGACCGTCACCGCGCGGGTGCACCGGCACGGGCCGTGGCTGTGCGTGGACGTCCAGGACGACGGACCCGGTATCCCGGCCGATCTGCTGCCCCGCGTCTTCGAGCGGTTCGCGCGAGGCGACTCGTCGCGCTCGCGGTCCTCCGGATCGACCGGTCTCGGGCTCGCCATCGTGCAGGCCGTCGCGTCCGCGCACGGGGGCGCGGTGACCGTGGACAGCGCCCCCGGCAGGACCGTGTTCACCCTGCATCTGCCCGCGATCGTCCTCGAAACATCGTGGCAACCGCACTCACAGGCACAGCACAGCGCCACCACATGGGTGCAACAGGGCGCTTGACCAGAGTCGTTCCCATGCGAACCGACTCTTCTCCCGGCAACCTGCCGGCGCGGGAGCACCTCCCGGCCGGAGCCGCCGGTACGCCTGTCCTGGACGTAGTGATCCCCGTCTACAACGAGGAGAAGGACCTCCAGCCATGTGTGCTCAGACTGCACGAGCACCTCAAGCGCACCTTCCCGTACGCGTTCCGCATCACGGTGGCGGACAACGCGTCCACGGACACCACCCCGCTGGTGGCGGCGCGGCTGGCGGCACAGATCCCGGAGGTCACGTCCTTCCGGCTGGAGCAGAAAGGCCGCGGCCGGGCGCTGCGGACCGTGTGGTCGGCGTCCGACGCGCCGGTCCTCGCGTACATGGACGTGGACCTGTCCACCGATCTGAACGCGCTGCTCCCGCTGGTGGCCCCGCTGATCTCCGGCCACTCGGACCTCGCGATCGGCTCGCGGCTGTCCCGCTCCTCGCGGGTGGTGCGGGGCGCCAAGCGGGAGTTCATCAGCCGCACGTACAACCTGATCCTGCGCGGCTCGCTCCAGGCCCGCTTCTCGGACGCGCAGTGCGGCTTCAAGGCGATCCGGCGTGATGTCGCCCAGGTGCTGCTGCCGCTGATCGAGGACACCGGCTGGTTCTTCGACACCGAGATGCTGGTGCTGGCCGAGCGGGCCGGGCTGCGCATCCACGAGGTGCCGGTCGACTGGGTCGACGACCCGGACTCGACCGTCCACATCGTGAAGACCGCGACGGACGACCTCTTGGGGGTGTGGCGGGTGGGACGGGCTCTCGCCACCGGTTCGCTGTCGCTCGACCGGCTCGTCCGGCCCTTCGGGGACGACCCGCGCGACCGCGAACTGACCGACGTACCCAAGGGCCTGGCCCGCCAGCTCGTCGGCTTCTGCGTCGTGGGCGGCCTGTCCACACTCTTCTACCTGCTGCTCTACAGCGGCTTCCGCTCCTTCTCGGGGGCGCAGATCGCCAACGCGCTCGCGCTGCTCGTCTCCGCGGTCGCCAACACGGCGGCCAACCGGCGGCTCACCTTCGGCGTACGCGGCCGGGGCGGTGCCGTCCGGCACCAGGCGCAGGGCCTGGTCGTCTTCGGTATCGGGCTCGCCCTGACCAGCGGCTCGCTCGCCGCCCTGAACGCGGGGACGAGCGATCCCGCGCACTCCACCGAGCTGGCGGTGCTCATCGCCGCCAACCTCGCGGCGACCGTGCTGCGCTTCCTGCTCTTCCGCGCCTGGGTCTTCCCCGACCGGCAGGGCGAGGCACCGGCGCCGTCCGCGGTGGCGGCCACGCACCGGCAGGCCCAGCAGGCCCCGCCGGTCCACCCGACGGCCGTACGGCAGGGCGCGGACGCGTATCCGCCGCTGCCGCAGCGCCCGGCGACGCCCTCGGACCCGTACGACACCGCCCCGTACGACACGGCCCCGGTCCGCGCCGGTGAGGCCGCGGACCGCTCCTGGCGGGATTCGACCATGCAGTTGCAGGCGGTGCGCCCGCACGATCACGATCCGAGGAACGCGCGATGACGACGCAGCCCGACACGAGCACCGGTACCGACGCCAGCACCGGTAGCGCCGGTACGAGTACGAGCCGCGACCCCGGTCACGCCTGGGGGCCGTCCGCCTCGACGCCTCCCCCGGAGCAGGCCCCGCCCGCGGTCGCCGCCCCCGGGGCCGGTGAGCCCGAGCAGCCCTTCTTCCGGCGGGTCTGGAGAGGCCGGCCGGAGGACCCGAGCTGGGCGCGCCCCGCCTTCCTCGGGCTGCTGCTCGCCACCGCGGTGCTGTACCTGTACGACCTGAGCGCCTCCGGGTACGCCAACTCCTTCTACTCCGCGGCCGTCCAGGCGGGCAGCCAGAGCTGGAAGGCACTCTTCTTCGGCTCGCTCGACTCGGCCAACGCCATCACCGTCGACAAGCCCCCGGCCTCGCTGTGGCCGATGGCCCTGTCGGTACGGATCTTCGGTCTCAGCTCGTGGGCGATCCTCGTCCCCGAGGTGCTCATGGGCGTGGCCACGGTCGGTGTCCTCTACGCGGCCGTGCGCCGCCGGTTCAGCCCGGCGGCAGGTCTCATCGCGGGCGCGGTGCTCGCGCTCACTCCCGTCGCCGCGCTGATGTTCCGGTTCAACAACCCGGACGCGATGCTCGCTCTGCTGATGACCGTCACGGTCTACTGCGTGATCCGCGGTCTGGAGGACGGCCGGACGAAGTGGCTTCTCTGGGCGGGCGTCGCGGTCGGCCTCGCCTTCCTCGCCAAGACGCTGCAGGCCTTCCTGATCCTGCCGCCGCTGGCCGTGCTGTACGCGGTCTGCGCGCCGGTGACGGTACGGAAGCGGTTCGCGCAGCTGGGCCTCTCGGCGGCCGCGATGGTCGTCGCCGGCGGCTGGTGGGTCGCGATCGTCGAACTGTGGCCCGCGTCCTCCCGCCCGTACATCGGGGGATCGCAGAACAACTCCTTCCTGGAGCTGACCTTCGGCTACAACGGCCTCGGCCGTATCAACGGCGACGAGACCGGCAGTGTCGGCGGCGGTGGTGGCGGCGGTGGCACCGGGATGTGGGGCGAGACCGGCTGGAACCGGATGTTCAACTCCGAGATCGGCAGCCAGATCTCGTGGCTGCTCCCGGCGGCCCTGATCCTGCTGGTGGCCGGCATCGTCCTCACCTGGAAGGCGAAGCGGACCGACCTGGCCCGTGGTTCCTTCCTCGCCTGGGGCGGCGCGCTGCTGATGACCGCGCTCGTCTTCAGCTACATGGCCGGCATCTTCCACCAGTACTACACGGTGGCCCTGGCCCCCTACGTCGCCGCCGTCGTCGGCATGGGCGCGACGGTGCTGTGGGAGGAGCGGGGCAAGCTGTGGGCGTCGCTCACCCTCGCCGGTTCGGTCACCGCGACCGCTGTCTGGGGGTACGTCCTCCTCAACCGCACCTCCGACTACCTTCCGTGGCTCAAGTGGCTGGTCCTCGTCGGGGGCCTGGCCGGCGCGCTCGGTCTGATCTTCTCGGCCAGGCTGGGCAGGCAACTCGCCCTCGCAGCAGTCGGGTTGAGCTTCGTGGCCGCGGTCGCGGGACCGACGGCGTACACACTCTCCACGGTGAACACCGGGCACACCGGTTCCATCGTGACGGCCGGTCCGGCCGGGGCGAGCATGATGGGCGGCCGGGGCGGCGGTCCCGGCGGCGGTGGCATGCGGGGCGGCTTCCCCGGTGGCGGCCAGAACCAGCGGAACGGCAACGGCGCCGCGCGGAACGGTCAGCAGGGCGGCGGCATGGGCCAGCCCCCGACGGGCGGCACCGGCGGCTTCCCCGGCCAGAACCAGCAGGGCAACGGCACCACCCAGGGGCAGAACCAGCAGGGCGGTATGCCCGGCGGCGGAACGGGTGAGGGCGGCATGGGTGGCATGGGCGGTGGCGGCGGTGCCGGCGGACTGCTGAACGGCGCGACCGTCAGCTCCGCGGCCAGGACGCTGCTGTCGAAGAACGCGGGGCACTACACCTGGGCGGCAGCCGCGGTCGGTTCACAGAACTCCGCGAGCTACCAACTGGCCACCGGCAAGCCGGTCATGGCGATCGGCGGCTTCAACGGCACAGACCCGTCCCCGACCCTGGCCCAGTTCAAGAAGTACGTGACGGACGGAAAGATCCACTACTTCATCTCGGGCGGCGGCATGGGTGGCGGCATGGGCGGTGGCGGAAGCTCCGGCACCACCTCCAGCTCCTCGCGCATCAGCTCGTGGGTCACGGCCAACTTCAAGAAGGTGACGGTGGGTTCGGCCACCTTCTACGACCTGACGCAGCCGACGAGCGGGAGCTGAGCGGCAGCTGAGCGACAACTGAGCGGTGGGGGGGGGGGGGGGGGGGGGGGGGGGGGGGGGGGGGGGGGGGGGGGGGGGGGGGGGGGGGGCGGGGGCGGGGGGGGGGGGGGGATGAGGTAACAGCGACGTGGGGGGTGTGGTCGCCCGGGGGGGGCTTGCCCCCCCCCCCCCCCCCCCCCCCCCTCCCCCCCCCCTCTCCCCCCCCCCCCCCCACCGCCGTTTGCGGCGCCGCTCGGCGGCGTTGCCGCCGCGGGCGGAAGGGGCAGACTCCGCGGTGGCGGTGTCCGTGGGAGGGCAACCGGGATCCGGCGCGTGGTTCTCCCGGGAGGGCCCGCTTGGCATCATCGAGGACGGTGGACCGGGGAGTTCCGGCCCGCTCCGTGGTTCGAGTTCCGAGGAAGGTGCGCCATGGTGAGGGCAGCCGACAAGGCGAAGCGACCGGCGCGGACCAGTGTCTGGCTGGAGGGCAGGGCACCCCGTGGCGGGGCCGCCCGGGGCGGTGGCCAGCCGTCCGGGCTCGACCGGGGGCGGATCACCGGGGCCACGGTGCGGTTGCTGGACGCGGAGGGTCTGGCGAAGTTCTCCATGCGGCGGCTGGCGGCGGAGCTGAACGTCACGGCGATGTCCGTGTACTGGTACGTCGACACCAAGGACGATCTGCTGGAGCTCGCGCTCGACGCCGTGTTCGGTGAACTGGAGCTGCCGGACGCCCGGTCGGAGGAGGGCTGGCGGGATCAGCTGCGGGCACTGGCCGTCGGGTACCGGGCGCTGCTGGTGCGCCATCCGTGGGTGTCCACGCTGATCGGGAACTTCCTGAACATCGGGCCGTGTTCCATGGCGTTCTCCCTGCGCGTGCGGGAGGTGATCCGGGACACCGGGATGCCGGCGCACGGGCGGATGGGGGCGATGTCGGCGGTGTTCCAGTTCGTGTACGGGTTCGGGACGATCGAGGGCCACTTCGTGCAGCGGTGCGCGTCGGCGGGGATGTCGCAGGACGAGTACTTCCGGCAGGCCATGAGCACCATCAGCGAACAGCCGCGGTTCGCGGCGCACTTCGAGAGCGCGGCGGATCTCATGGAGGCGCGGGGCGGCGACACCGTGTCGGAGATGCGGGAGCGGGACTTCGGATTCGCGCTGGAGCTGTTGATCGCGGGGATCGAGGCGATGGTGGCACGGGGCTGAGCCCCGTGCCGCAGGAGATTTCGGCCCCCGCTAGTCCTGGGGGGCCAGGTGGGCCGGGAAGCCGCCGGTCGCCACCGGGCCCCAGCGGGTGGGAGTGATCCGGATGATCGACTTGGCCTGCTTGCGCATCGCTTCGCGGTACTCGTCCCAGTCGGGATGCTCACCGGCGATGTTCCGGTAGTACTCGACGAGGGGCTCGACGGAGTCGGGGGAGTCGAGGACCTCGGCGGTGCCGTCGATCTGGACCCAGGGCCCGTTCCACTCGTCGCTGAGGACGATCAGGCCGACCCGTTCGTCCCGCTTGGCGTTGCGGGTCTTGGCGCGCTCGGGGTACGTCGAGACGACGATGCGGCCCGAGTCGTCGACACCACAGGTCAACGGGGAGCCCTGGGGGCCGCCGTCGGCACGGCGGGTGAGCAGGACGGCCCGGTGGCGGGGGCGTACGAAGTCCAGCAACTCGTCGAGGGAGACAGAGGTGTTCGTCGCGATGTTGGGTGCCATGCGATCAGCCTAGGCCGCGTGCCCCCCGGTCGCCCGCGGGCTGGGCCGGTGGGCGGCACCGGACCCCATCGGAGCGGCTAAAGTGCTCTTCGTCCTGTGCTCGCAGTCGGGAATGTGCTGCGGAGCTCTCCTGCGCATGGCCTTTTGGCCGTGCATGCCGAAGAGGTTCGTGGTGGCTGCGTCCGAGTTTTCCGAATTGCCCCGTTTCGCTACGGGTTTTGAGCTGGCCGAAGGCCTCACGACCGCCGCTCAGCAGTTGCACGAGACATCCAGTCCCCGTGCCACCCTGCGTACCGCCGTCCGGCTGGCCGTGCACGTCCTGCCGGGCGCCGAGCACGCCGGGATCTCCGTCATCGAGCACAAGGCCCACCGGCAGACCCTGGCCTGGACGCACGAGGTCGTCCGCACGGCCGACGCCCTGAACGTGGGCCGCGAGCATCACCCGTACTGGAGCCGGCTGTGGACCGCGCCGGTGGCCCGGATCGAGGACAGCGCCGCGGCGGACGGGGACGGGGATCTCGCGCTGTCGGACCTCGGACTGCGGTCGGTGCTGTCGCTGCGGCTGCGGGCCGACCGGCGCCGGCTGACCGTCCTGACGGCCTACGCGCGGGCGCCCCGCGCCTTCGACGAGTCGGCCACCCGGATAGGCCGGCTGTTCACCGCGCACGTCGGCATCGCGCTGGACTCGGCGACCCTGCGCGAACAGCTCACCGAGGCGATGCGCACCCGGGATCTGATCGGGCAGGCCACGGGCATCCTCATGGAGCGGCTCGGCATCGACGCGTCCGAAGCCTTCGACAGCCTCGTACGGACCTCGCAGCGGGAGAACGTCAAGCTCCGTGACCTGGCCCGACGGATCGTCGGTGCCGGTGAGGGCGAGGGCCGGGGTGAGGGCGGGTGAGCCGCGCTCAGGCGGCGGGCAGCGACTCCCCCCGCACCGCCTGGACGTCCAGTTCCACCTTCAGGGTCGTACCGATCGCGGAGATGCCCGCCTGGACGATCTGGTTGTAGTGCAGGGCGAAGTCCTCGCGGTGGAGTTCGGCGGTCGCGCGGAACGCGGCGCGGGTGCCGCCCCAGGGGTCGGCGCCGGTGCCGAGGTAGGCGAGGTCGAGGTCGACGGGACGTACGACGCCGTGCAGGGTGAGCTCGCCGCGCACGGTCCAGCGGTCGGAGCCGGCCGGTGTCAGGTCCGTCGAGCGGTAGGTGATCAGCGGGTACTTCTCGACGTCCAGGAAGTCCGGTGACCGCAGGTGTCCGTCGCGCGTGCCGTTGCCGGTGTCGATGGAGGCGGCCGTGATCGTCGCCTCCACCCGGGACTTGGCCACCTCGTCAGGGGCGATCTCGACGCGGCCCGCGAAGTCGGTGAAGCGGCCGTGCACGCTGGAGATGCCCAGGTGCTGGGCGACCACGCCGATCGAGGAGTGCGCCGGGTCGATGGTCCACACCCCGGGCGGGGGCAGCTCGGTGCCGCCCCGGCGGGCCAGCGTCACCTGGCCGACCTCGGCACGGCCGGCCGCCGTGACGATCGCGCCGGCCGCGGCGGGCGCGTACCCGAGCGCGGTCACGATCACCGTGTAGGCGCCCGGCGCGAGGCCCGTGGTGTCGTGCACGGCTCCGTCGGTGTCCGCCTCGGCCCGCAGCACCTGCGCGCCGGTCGAGTCGGTCACCGTGACGACCGCGTGCGACACGGCCCAGCCGTCCCGCGTACGGATCTTCGCGGTCAGTCCCATGGCAGTAACTCCTTGCGATGCGGCAATGAAATGCGATGCGGCAAATGAAAACCGGCCCGTGGGGGGCGCGCCTCCGCTCAGAGCGCGCGCACCCCACGGGCCGGGGCTCGGACTACTCGCCGGGGTGGGCGAGTTCGATCTGGTGGTCGTCCACGCCACGGCCGCCGACGGTCAGCGCGGTCGCCACCGGCGGGTAGCCCGCCGCGATGACGGTGTACTCGCCGCCGTCCAGGTCGGTGAAGGCGTACGCGCCGTCGCTGCCGGTCCTGGCCGTGCCGACCACGTTGCCTGCCGCGTCCACCAGCGTCACGCGGGCGTCCGACAACGGGCCGTGCGGCGCCCGTACGACACCCTGGAGCTGGGCACCCGCTTCGAGGTCGACCTCGATCCGGGTGACCCCGGTGCCGCCGACCTCGACGGGCAGGGCCCGCGGCCGGTGGCCCGCGGCGTTGACCGCGACCGTCACGACGCCGGGCACCAGCTCGGCGAAGGCGAACTCGCCCTGCTCACCGGTGGTTCCGGAGGCCAGCACATCACCACGGACATCGGTCACGACGACCATCGCGTCCTTGACCGGGGTGGCGGCCTCGGCGCCCCGGACGACACCGCTCAGCCCGCTGGTGCCGCTCAGCAGGATGTCGTACGCGAGCGGCTCGTCGTTCACGACGATCGTCGAGGCCTGCGGCTGGAAGCCGTCGGCGGAGGCGATCAGGACGTACGAGCCCACACCGGGCGCGTCCACCGCGTAGGAGCCGTCGGCCTGCGCGACCGAGCGGCCGAGCTGCCGTCCCGCCGGCGAGATCAGCGTGACCGCGGCCTGCGGCACGGGCGCGCTCTCGGCGCCGCGGACCTGACCGTGCACCCTGATCCCGCCGGACGCGGGCTGCGGGGCGCTCTCCCGCGTCGCGGTGGCGACGGCGGCGAGCCGCTGCGTGCCCTCGGGGCCCGCCTCTGTCGTGGTCGCGGCGAGGGCAGGGGCGAGAGCGGCGGTGGCCGCGGCCTCGACCGCTTCGGCGACCGGAGCCTCGGTCTCGGCCGCTTCGGCGACAAAAGGCTCGGCCGCCGGGGTTCCGGCCTGCTCCGCGGCGGCCTGCGCCAGCGCGCCGGACGTCCGCAGCGGGACCTCCTTGATGAACAGCACGATGAGGAAGGAGATCAGCGCCAGGCCGGAGGCGATCAGGAAGACGTCCGCGATGCCGTGGCCGTACGCGCTCTCCATCACGGTGCGCAGCGGGGCGGGCAGCTTGTCCATGTCCGGGATGCTGGAGCTGGAATCCGAACCGGACCCCAGGGCCGCGTACTTGGGTCCGAGGCCGGTCAGCCCGTCCATCACGTAGTGGGTGATCCGGTTGGCCATGACCGCGCCGAGCGCGGAGACACCGATCGCACCGCCCAGGGAACGGAAGAACGTCACGGTGGAGCTCGCCGCGCCCAGGTCCGACGGCGCCACCTGGTTCTGTGTGGAGAGCACCAGGTTCTGCATCGTCATGCCGATGCCGAGGCCCAGCAGCGCCATGAAGATCGCGACGTGCCAGTAGGCCGTGTCGTAGCGGATCGTGCCGAGGAGGCCGAGGCCGGCGGTGACCAGGAAGCCGCCGCTGACCAGCCAGTACTTCCACCGTCCGGTCTTGGTGATGACCTGGCCGGAGACCGTGGAGGAGATGAACAGGCCACCGATCATCGGGATCGTCATGACACCCGACATCGTCGGGGACTTGTCCCGTGCCAGCTGGAAGTACTGGCTGAAGAAGACGGTGCCGGTGAACATCGCGACACCCACGAAGAGCGACGCGAGGGAGGAGAGGGTGATCGTCCGGTTGCGGAACAGCCGCAGCGGGATGATCGGCTCGCTCGCCCTGGACTCCACGAGCACGAACAGCAGGCCGAGGACGATCGCGCCCGCGACCATCGTGTACGTCTGCCACGAGACCCAGTCGTACTTGTCACCGGCGAAGGTGACCCACACGAGCAGCAGGGAGACCGCGGCGGAGATGAAGAACGCGCCCGCCCAGTCGACCTTGACGTCCCGCTTCACGACGGGCAGGTGCAGGGTCTTCTGCAGCACGATCAGCGCGATGATCGCGAAGGGCACCCCGACGTAGAAGCACCAGCGCCAGCCGAGCCAGCTGGTGTCGGTGATGACACCGCCGAGCAGCGGGCCGCCGACGGTCGCGACGGCGAACGTCGCGCCCAGGTAGCCGGAGTAGCGCCCGCGCTCACGCGGGGAGATCATCGCGGCCATCACGATCTGGGCGAGGGCGGACAGACCGCCGACGCCGACACCCTGGACCACCCGGCACGCGATGAGCATGCCGGGGTTCTGGGACAGACCGGCGGCGGCCGATCCCAGCACGTAGACGATGAGCGCTATCTGTACGAGCGCCTTCTTGCTGTACAGGTCGGAGAGCTTGCCCCACAGGGGTGTGGTCGCGGTCATCGCCAGCAGTGAGGCCGTGACGACCCAGGTGTAGGCGGACTGGCCGCCGCCCAGGTCGCCGATGATCTCGGGGAGCGCGTTGGTGACGATCGTCGACGACAGGATCGCGACGAACATGCCGAGCAGCAGCCCGGAGAGCGCCTCCATGATCTGGCGGTGCGTCATCGGAGCGCCGTCGGCGCCACCGTGCTTGGCGTGAGAGCCCCGCACACCGGCTGGTGTGGTCGTTGCCATGGGCTTCCTTTTCTTACGTACTTACGCGGGTGTACGGGTGGTCAGTTCTGATACGTCTGTCTGGTTCCGTCGCGTACGGGGGAGGGCGCGAGGGCGTCCGCTGCGGGGAGCGGCAGTCGCCGAAGCTCTCGCGCAGCCGGCCCATCAGCTCGATGAGCAGTCCGACCTCGTGGTCGGACCAGTGGCTGAGCCGGTCGGCGAGCAGCCGCGACGTACGCAGGGAGAGCTCGTCGAGCTGCTCCTGGCCGGCGTCGGTGAGGCGCAGGATGCGTGAGCGCTTGTCGGCCGGGTCGGGGGACCGTTCGATCCAGCCCCGGTCGGCGACGTGAGCGACGTGGCGGCTGGTCACCGACATGTCCACGGAGAGCAGCTCCGCGAGCCTGCTCATCCGCATCTCGCCGTACCGGCCGAGCAGCGTGAGCACGGCGGCGGAGCCTCCGGGGCAGTCGGGCGGCAGGATCCGCCCCATGTCCCGCTTCACGGCACCGATGGCGCTGAGCTGACGAGCCAGTTCCTCGTACTGCGCCTGCTCGGCCATCACACCCCCCGTATTCGTTGCTTAGGGCAACCATAAAAGCAGTTGGTTGCCGCAGGCAAACGAGTTGGTGGCTTCAGGGCTAAAAATTCGGTAAAGGCAAGGCTTGGTGAGCGTAAACTCGCAGGTGGAGATGGGTTCGGGGAGGGCCGGGCTGAAGGGTGCGGGACAAGTGGCGCCGAGCTGGACGGCGGCGGGCGACGGGTGCGGGACGAAGGGCGACGGCTCGTCTTCGGCGTCAAGACGTGTCGCGAGGGCCGTGCGCAGGCCCGTCGTGGGCGGTGTGCGGACTCGTCACGATCGGTGTACGGGCGTCGTGACCGGTGTGCGGATGCGTCACGAGTAGGTGTGAAGGGGAACCCGGCACTTGGGCAGCTCCCGCGTATTCGCTAGGGTCCGGCCTATGGCAAACACCCAGGGCCCCGAGGGCAACTACGACCCCGCGGGCAGCACCCAAATGTTCCGTGCGTTCGTCGACGAGGCCCCCCAGGGCCGGCAGCAGCAGGCGCCCGCTCCCGCAGGTCCCCGCGTGGGCCTGATCGTCGGCGTCGTTCTCGCCGTCGTGGTCGTCGCCGCGGTGGCCTGGCTCGCCCTCATGTGACCGGGCTGGACGTGTGACCGAGTTGGACGAGTGACCGGGCGCGACGCGTGACGGTACGGGACGCATGCCCGAGCCGGACGCGTGAACGGGCGGGACGCGTGACCGAGCTGGGTCACGGAATCCGGCAGGGGCACGAAACCCGGCAGGGCCGCGCCACCGCTTCCAGCTTCCGCTACTTCCACTGGACGGACACGTCCCGGGTCTCGATGTGCATGCCCAGCGGCACCCGCCACGCGTCGACGCACACCGTCCAGGTCCTGCTCTTCTTCGCGCCGGCGGCGATCGGCGCGGGAAGGGCCTCGGCCGACCGGATCGTCGCCCAGTCGATCCCGAGCGACCCGATGATGTGTGTCCCGAACGTCACCGTGCCCGAACGCACCGCCGTACCACCGGTGTTGCTGAAGGAGACGGTCACGTTCTCGCACCAGCGCCGATCGGCGGCCGCACGCGAGGTGTCGCTGACGCGCAGCGCGGCCGGCCCGGCGCTCGATGTCGACCCGGGCGCGGGCGGCGCGGAGGAATGCCCCGAACTGCCGCCCGTACGACCGGAGTCGCCACCGGAGCTGCTTCCGGCGGACGAACCGGACGTCGAACCGGCGGTCGAAGAGGACCCGCCGCTGTCGCCGGCCCCCGTGCCTCCCGGACCGTCCGCCCCGGCCCCGGGACCACCCTCACCGGCACCCGACCCTCCCGAACCGGCGGTCCGGGCCGCCGAGCCCTCCGGACCACCTGCGCCGTCGGCCGAGGACCCGCCCGGTCCGGCGGTCGACGCCGTCTTCCCGGAGTCGGAACTCCCGTTGCTCCCGGCGGCGTTGGAGCCGTTCGCGGCCGTACCGTCCAGCGGCGCCAGGGACACCTCGCCCGAAGGCGCCACCGCCGCCCCGGACGCCCGTGGGGAGCCGCCAGCGGCCCCGACGGCGACATAGCCGCCGCCGCTCCCGCCGCTCCCGCACGCGGCCAGCGCTCCGCCCAGACACAGCACAGCCGCCGAGGCACCCACCAGGGCACCTCGGCGACCACGTATCGACTCGTGACGCATCGCGCCAGTTTGGCTGACGATCCGTCAATTATGAACCCCGCGTGGGGCGGTCAGTCGGAGATGAGGCCTTCCCGCAGCTGGGCCAGCGTGCGGGTGAGGAGACGGGAGACGTGCATCTGCGAGATGCCGACCTCCTCGCCGATCTGCGACTGGGTCATGTTCGCGAAGAAGCGGAGCATGATGATCCGGCGCTCGCGGGGCGGCAGCTTGGCGAGCAGCGGCTTGAGCGACTCGCGGTACTCCACGCCCTCCAGCGCGGTGTCCTCGTAGCCGAGGCGGTCCGCGAGGGAGCCCTCGCCGCCGTCGTCCTCGGGAGCGGGCGAGTCCAGCGACGACGCCGTGTACGCGTTGCCGACGGCGAGGCCGTCGACCACGTCCTCCTCGGACACCCCGAGAACGGCGGCGAGTTCGGCGACCGTCGGAGAACGATCGAGCTTCTGCGAGAGCTCGTCGCTGGCCTTGGTGAGGGCGAGCCGCAGCTCCTGGAGGCGGCGCGGAACGCGGACCGACCAGGAGGTGTCGCGGAAGAACCGCTTGATCTCACCGACGACCGTCGGCATCGCGAAGGTCGGGAACTCGACGCCGCGTTCGCAGTCGAAGCGGTCGATCGCCTTGATCAGGCCGATGGTGCCGACCTGGACGATGTCCTCCATCGGCTCGTTGCGGGAGCGGAAGCGGGCCGCCGCGTACCGGACGAGCGGGAGGTTGAGCTCGATGAGGGTGTCCCGGACGTAGCCGCGCTCCGGGCTGTTCTCGGCGAGTGCGGCGAGCCGCAGGAAGAGGGAGCGGGACAGGGTCCGGGTGTCGATGGCGCCCGAGGACTCGGGGACCAGAACGGCTACCGGGGCCTCGGCGGCAGGGACATCGTGAAGCGCGGCGTGCGCCTCGGGCGCTGCGTCGCTCTTGGTGAGCGTGAGCACCTTCGAGCTGCCCTGATCTGCGGACATGCCACCCCCTTTGGGTCGCGGACGGTCGCGGCAGTCGCTCCCGTCGGAGGAACGCAGCCTCCACCTGAATACCGGAGGCGAGGCCGCGGCAAACGCGCTTCCGGAAGAATGTCACATGTCGGCAACACGCTGTAGAGACTTGTCGACATGTAGAGGGTGGATCAGCCCTGGAAGAAGGGGGTCTGACGGTATTTCAGCGCTGAACTGGCAGAAAAAGCTCTCTTGAGCGATTCGCTCTTTTCGGTTACGCCTCGATCCTGTTTGCGGATCGAAGACGCGCGAAGCTACGGGCGAGGAGCCTTGACACATGCATCTGGGAAACCCCCAGTTCGGCGCTGATCTGAGACTGGGTCAGGTTGCTGTAGTAGCGGAGCAGCAGGATCCGCTGCTCGCGTTCGGGCAGTTGTACGAGCAAATGCCGTACGAGGTCGCGGTGTTCGACTCCGTCGAGCGCGGGGTCCTCGTAGCCGAGCCGGTCGAGCAGTCCCGGCAGCCCGTCGCCCTCCTGGGCCGCTTCGAGGGAGGTCGCGTGGTACGACCGGCCCGCCTCGATGCAGGAGAGCACCTCCTCCTCGCCGATGCGCAGCCGTTCGGCGATCTCCGCGGTGGTGGGCGAGCGCCCGAAGGCGGTCGTCAGGTCCTCGGTGGCGCTGTTCACCTGCACCCACAGCTCGTGCAGCCGGCGCGGTACGTGGACGGTGCGAACGTTGTCACGGAAGTACCGCTTGATCTCGCCGACGACCGTCGGCATCGCGAAGGTCGGGAACTGCACGCCACGGTCCGGGTCGAAGCGGTCGATGGCGTTGATCAGGCCGATGGTGCCGACCTGGACCACGTCCTCCATCGGCTCGTTGCGGGAGCGGAACCGGGCCGCCGCGTAGCGGACGAGCGGCAGATTCGCCTCGATGAGGGCGCCGCGGACCCGGTTGTGCTCGGGGGTGCCCGGCTCCAGCACCTTGAGTTCGCCGAAGAGCACCTGCGTGAGGGCCCGGGTGTCGGCACCGCGACGCCGCTCCTGGGTGACCTCCTGGATCGGTGCGGGACCGGTCGCGGGGTCCGGTGCCGGGCCCGGTGCGGGAGTGGCTGTGGGGCCGGACGCGGAGCCGGATGTGGGACCAGGGGCGAGAGGGGCTGTGGAGTCGGACGTGGGGCCAGGGGCGGGAGGGGCCGTGGAGCGGGCTGTGGGGCCGGCTGCGGGGCTCAGGGCGCTCGGTGCGGCGCTCGGTGCCGTGGTCTGCGCCGGGGGCGAGAGGGAGGGCGGGGCGGGCGTGAGGGCCGACGCCTGGGCCTTGGCCGGGGCTTCCTCCTGGGGCGGCGCAGTACTGGCCGACACGGTCAACGCCACCTCTTCATTCGTCAACGATCCGTCAACGTATCCGTCAACTCGTCCGTCAAAAGCGGTCATAGCATCACAAGACATGTGCACTGTGTGCAAGCACCGCATAACGCCGTGTTGGAGGTGAGTTGGAGGCGAGTTGGGGCGTAAGACGCCAAAAACCCCTGACCGGTTGCGGTCAAGGGCTCGGAAAAAGAGTGCGATCGAAAACGGTCAGAACGGGTAGTCGGCGATCACCCAAGTGGCGAACTCCCGCCAGAGCGCGACACCGGCCACGTGCGCCGGGTGCTCCAGGTAACGCTTGAGGGCGTCACCGTCGTCGACGGCGGCGTTGATCGCGAAGTCGTACGCGATGGGCCGGTCGCTGATGTTCCACTCGCACTCCCAGACCCGCAGCTCGGGGATCAGACCACCGAGCGCGCGGAAGGCGGCGACGCCCTCGACGACGCGGGGCTCGTCGCGCAGGACACCGTCGTTGAGCTTGAAGAGGACCAGATGGCGGATCACGGGCACTCCCTGGTGGTTGTGAGGTGGTTCTTCGCCCGGTCGCGTCCGGGTCCGGCCGCGCCGCGCCGCGCTCCGTCGTGCCCGCTCGGTGCCGGGCGCGCGGAATCCCCGAGGCGCGCGATCACTGAGGCGCGGGCGTCGCCGGCTGGCGTCAGTTCTTCGCTCCGTCGGCGATCCAGGTCATGAAGTCGCCGATCGCCCCAGCGGCGTTCGATATGCCCTCGAACGCTATCTGGACGTAGTCGGCGGCCTTGGCCGGATCCGTGATGATCACGTAGAGCGCGAAGACCACGAGCACATAGATGGCGATCTTCTTCGAATTCACCGCCATGGCGGCCTCCCCTGTGACTGCTGCGCCCGTGGGCCCCCTGCTGCCGGCGGTGAGTGTAACCTTCACGCCGCTTCTAAGGACCAACGGCCCGCTGGTCGAGGTCTTTCGCGGGGCCCGATCGGCGCTCCCGCGGTCCACGATGGAAGGGAGCCCCGGCGGGAACCGACAGGAGTCCACGGGGCCCGGAGGGACCCCACTGCGGGGTCCTCGCTGCCCGACTTCCCCCGAGACGGCGGCGCGGACTCGCGGGTCCTTTCCGTGGGGGAAGCGGTGCCCCCGATGCGCCGCTTCCCCCTCCTCTGTGGGAGCGGAGAACCCTTTCGGGTGCGGAGGAGCCCCGGCGGCCGAGCGGCGCCGGGGCCCCTCCGCGTCCGGGTCCGTACGGACCCCCGCCCCGGAACGCCTGCCTCTCGAAGACCTGCCCCGGAACGCACGCCTCTGGGACACACGCTCCCGGAACGCACGAAGGGCCCCGTCTCTCGACGAGGCCCTTCAGAAGCGGTAGCGGAGGGATTTGAACCCTCGGTGACTTGCGCCACACTCGCTTTCGAGGCGAGCTCCTTCGGCCGCTCGGACACGCTACCGAGGGAGACCCTACCCCAAGGTGGGCCGTGGTCTGAAATCCGTTTCGGCGGCCCCGGACCGCCCGCGGAGGACGCGGGCCGACGGCCGCCCGGTGCCCGCCCGGGCATGCCGGGGCGGAGGGCGGATGCCCGTCCTGGGCCCGCTCGGTGCGTGGTGGTGGCCGGTCAGCGGTCGCGGAAGAAGTCGGTGAGCAGCGCGGCGCATTCCTCGGCGAGGACACCCTCGATCACCTCGGGCCGGTGGTTGAGGCGCCGGTCGCGGACGACGTCCCAGACGGAGCCGGTCGCGCCCGCCTTCTCGTCACGGGCGCCGTACACCACCCGCTCGACACGGGACTGGACGAGCGCGCCCGCGCACATCGTGCAGGGCTCCAGGGTGACGACGAGCGTGCACCCGGACAGCCGCCACTCACCGAGCCTGGCGGCGGCCCTGCGCAGCGCGAGGACCTCGGCGTGCGCCGTCGGGTCGCCGGTGGCCTCGCGTTCGTTGTGTCCGGCCGCGAGCACGGTCGTACCGTCCGGGGACAGCACGACGGCACCCACGGGAACGTCCCCGCCCCGGACGGCCAGCCGTGCCTCGTCCAGCGCGAGCCGCATCGGGGCCCGCCACCGATCACGTACGGGATCGGGCGGGCGGGGTACCTGGTGGGGGGTGCTCACCCGGGGAACCTAGCGGAATCCCGGCGGGTGCGACGGCGGGGGCGTGCGGGCGCCGCTCCCCGCCGCCCCACCGTCCCGGTGAGGGCGAGTGGCAAACGGCGGGCGAAGACCCGGCCCGCTGGACGGGGCCGGCTCATCGGTATGGAGGTTGGCTCGCGGACAAGGAGGGCTCGCAGACCAGAAGGGCTGGGCCCGCCGTCTCCGACCACCGTTTCCGGCGGCCTAGCGGACGGTCTCCAGGACCTCTGCCGCTCCCAGCGCTTCGGCGATCGTGCTGAGCGCGTCGCCTTCGTCCAGGGCCAGCAGTTCCCTCTCCGTCACTCCGAGGTCCGCGAGGATGTAGCGGTCCCCGACGGGGCTGTGCGACACGGCATCGCCGGACACGCTCCCCTGTTCCTCCTCGTCGTCCTCGGAGTCCCTGGGTTCACCGTCCTCCGTGCCGTCCAGATCGAGGGAGTCCAGGTCGGCGTCGTCGTCGCCCGGATCCCGTCCTAGTAGTTCGTCCGTGAGCAGGATCTCGCCGTACGAGCTACGGGCAGCCGCGGCGGCGTCCGAGACGTAGATACGAGGATCCTCCTCGCCGTCCACGCGGACGACGCCGAACCACGCGTCCTCCTGCTCGATGAGTACGAGCACCGTGTCCTCGTCCGAGACTTCACGGGCCAGGTCGGTCAGATCCGACAGGGTTTCCACATCGTCGAGCTCTGTATCGCTCGCTTCCCACCCGTCTTCGGTGCGCGCGAGCAGTGCGGCGAAGTACACCGTGACTCTCCCACTGGTCATAGGCGTGCCGGTTGGGGTTCCCCCCGGCGGAGGCTATGGGCGAGGAATGCTGCTCCGAGCCCCGCCCACTCGGAATCGTGGCAGAAACAGAGCGTTCAGGGGATGTCTTCGGCCTGCTGTGTCTGCCTCTTTTGATCGCTAACAGCGGATCGTACGCGGCTGCCCGCGCCGCGTAGGCACCTCTCAGCCCGACACGTCCACCACACGGTCCCCCGTGACACGGGCGTGGCCCGGTTCCACAGCGGCCGGGCGACCGCTTTCTCCCCCGGCGCGCCACCGGCCGCCGCGCGGGCGCGTCACCCCTTCACGGCGGCCACGCCACCGACGGCGACGCGGGCGCGCCGACGACGTTCCCGCGGGCGTGGCGGCGGGGCTGATGACCGCGGTGGGCGCGGGCCGCCGGCGGACAGGGAACCCGGTCCGGTGTCCCCCGGTGCCCCTGCCGGGCGTGGGCCGACGGATCACGGGGGCGCAGGTCTGCGACCGTGGTGTGCGGGTCCGCGGCCGGGGCTGGTGGCGACTACCAGCGGAACGTTCGCATGCGCATCGCGTGGCGCAGGCGGGCGGTCTTGGCGCGGCGCGGCTGGACCCGGTCGCGCAGCTCGCGCGCCTCGGTCAGGTCGCGCAGGAACTGGGCCCGTCGCCTCCTGCGCTCGGCGTCGCTCTCCAGCCGCTCGGAGGTCTCCTCTTCCGGGTTCCGCATGGCACACCACCCCAGGTCCGTCCCTCCCACCTTCCCTCTGATGACCGGTTTGATGCCAGCGGACGGGTGATCCCGGGCGGCGGTCCTTGCCGGGCGGGTCAGTGGCGGGGGACGGGAGCCCCGCTACTGTTGTGGACATGCGTCTTCACGTCGTCGACCACCCCCTGGTCGCCCATAAGCTCACCACCCTGCGCGACCGGCGCACCGACTCCGCGACCTTCCGGCGGCTGGCCGACGAACTGGTCACCCTGCTCGCCTACGAGGCCACCCGCGACGTGCGCACGGAGCAGGTCGACATCGTGACCCCGGTCTCCCCGACCACGGGCGTCAAGCTCTCCTACCCGCGCCCGCTCGTCGTGCCGATCCTGCGCGCGGGCCTCGGCATGCTCGACGGAATGGTCCGGCTGCTGCCGACCGCCGAGGTGGGCTTCCTGGGCATGGTGCGCGACGAGGAGACGCTCCAGGCCTCCACGTACGCCACCCGCATGCCTGACGACCTCTCCGGCCGTCAGGTGTACGTCCTGGACCCGATGCTGGCCACCGGCGGCACGCTCGTCGCCGCGATCCAGGAGCTGATCAAGCGCGGCGCCGACGACGTCACCGCCGTGGTCCTCCTCGCCGCCCCGGAGGGTGTCGAGCTCATGGAGCGCGACCTGGCGGGCACGCCGGTCACCGTCGTCACGGCCTCGGTCGACGAGCGCCTGAACGAGCACGGCTACATCGTGCCGGGTCTCGGCGACGCCGGGGACCGGATGTACGGGGCCGCCGAGTAACTCCGCACGCCGGGTAACTCCGCGGAGACGCGAAGCGACCCCGGAGCCGGCGGGCTCTCGTCCGCGAGCGACTCCGGGGTCGGCAGCGCCACTTTCGAGCCCGGCTTCAGAGCCGGCGGCTCTCCTCCGGGAGCGACCCCGGAGTCAGCAGCTCTTCTTCGTGGTGGAGGGCGCCGGTTTGGGCTGAGCCAGGACGGTCAGCGCGTTGTCGGCGTCCTCCTTCTTCGTCAGCGCCTTGAATTCGGTGCCGATGATGAGGTCGACCGTGGTGGCCCGGGCGCGGCCGTCGGTCTTCAGCTGGGCGCCGGAGAGCTGGGTGTTGAGGACGGGCAGCGCGGCCTGGTCGGCGGCCTTGGCGCCGACCAGTATCCCGGCGCCCGCGACCTTCTTGTCGTACGCGGCCGACGCGTTGCCCACGTCGCCGATCTTGAAGCCGCGCTTCTTCAGCTCGTCCGCCGTCTGCTTGGCGAGCCCGCTGCGGGGCGTCGCGTTGAGGACGTTCACGGTGATCTGGCCGGGTTTGGGCAGCGTGACCGCCAGGGCGGCGGCCGCGGAGGCCTTCGCCGTCGGCGTGACCTTCGATCCGCAGTCCGCCTTGGTGCTCGCGGCCGTGGCCTTGCTGCCACCCGTGTAGATGTCGATGAGCTGCAGGGTCCCCCACCCGATCAGCCCGAGTGCGGTGACGGAGGCGACGCTCAGGAAGGCGAGCTTGCGACGCCCTCGAGGTCGGCGCATCCGCGGGTACTTGTCCCCCGTGATCCGATACTGGCCACCCATGCCAGGGGGAGTAAGCATGCTCATGGGCGCAGCGTAGTGCGCCGAGACGCCAATGCCTACTAGATGATCATTGCCCGGTGTTCAGTTCAACCCATTGGGGTCAAGCCGTGGCCATTAGTCCAGTTCAAGAACGCGCGCGTGCAGCACCTGGCGCTGCTGGAGCGCGGCGCGGACGGCGCGGTGCAGGCCGTCCTCCAGGTACAGGTCGCCCTGCCACTTGACGACGTGGGCGAAGAGGTCGCCGTAGAAGGTGGAGTCCTCGGCGAGGAGGGTCTCCAGGTCCAGCTGGCCCTTGGTCGTCACGAGCTGATCGAGGCGGACCGGGCGCGGCGCGACGTCCGCCCACTGCCGGGTGCTTTCCCGGCCGTGGTCGGGGTACGGCCGGCCGTTTCCGATGCGCTTGAAGATCACACGGAAAGCCTACCGGTCAAGACCTTCCGGGCGCAGCCATGGCGACGGAGTGCGACGCTGGAAAAGATGTCGTAAATCCTTGCAAATCGGGAACAGGGGTCTGATATGAGTGACAGCGGGACCATGCCGTCGGCTGCCGCTGAGACCGCTCCCGAGCGGGTGGTGGGCGCCCCCGCGCTCCCGCGGGAGGCCCTGGAGATCGCCGCCGGCTACGCCTTCGCGGGTCCCGCCCTCGACCTCGGCGCGCTGATCTGGGACGGAACGTGCCTGCCCGACGCGCAGATCCGCATCCCGCTGCCGATGCTCAACCGGCACGGTCTGGTGGCGGGCGCCACCGGCACCGGCAAGACCAAGACGCTCCAGCTGATCGCCGAGCAGCTGTCGGCGCAGGGTGTCCCCGTCTTCCTCGCGGACATCAAGGGTGACGTCTCCGGGATCTCGGCGCCGGGCGAGCCCGGGACGAAGGTCCAGGAACGGGCCGGGGAGGTCCACCAGGAATGGACACCGGGCGGCTGTCCGGCGGAGTTCTACGCGCTCGGCGGCCTCGGCCACGGCATTCCCGTACGCGCCACGGTCACCAGTTTCGGGCCGGTGCTGCTGTCGAAGGTGCTCCAGCTCAACCGGACCCAGGAGCAGTCGCTCGGGCTGATCTTCCACTACGCGGACCAGAAGGGCCTGGAGCTGGTCGACCTCGTGGACCTGCGCGCGGTCGTCGCCTTTCTGACCTCGGACGAGGGAAAACGTGAGCTGAAGGGGATCGGCGGGCTGTCCACCGCCACGGCGGGCGTCATCCTGCGCTCGCTCACGGCCTTCGAGGCGCAGGGCATGAGCCCCTTCTTCGGGGAGCCGGAGTTCGACACGGGCGAGCTGACGCGTACGGAACCGGACGGCCGGGGCGTGGTGTCGGTCCTCGAACTGCCCGCCGTGCAGGACAGACCGCAGCTCTTCTCGACGTTCCTGATGTGGCTGCTCGCGGATCTCTTCCACGACCTGCCGGAAGTCGGCGACCTGGACAAGCCGAAGCTCGTCTTCTTCTTCGACGAGGCCCATCTGCTCTTCGGCGACGCGTCGAAGGCCTTCCTGGACTCGATCACGCAGACCGTCCGGCTCATCCGTTCGAAGGGAGTCGGCGTCTTCTTCGTGACGCAGACGCCGAAGGACGTCCCCGGAGATGTCCTCGCCCAGCTCGGCAACCGCGTCCAGCACGCGCTGCGCGCCTTCACCCCGGACGACCAGAAGGCGCTGAAGGCCACCGTGAGGACGTTCCCCGACTCCCCGTACGACCTCGAAGAGGTCCTCATGGGCCTGGGCACCGGCGAGGCCGTGGTCACCGTGCTGAGCGAGAAGGGCGCTCCGACGCCGGTCGCGGTGACCCGGCTGCGCGCCCCGCGGTCGCTGATGGGGCCGGTGGAGGCGGACGCGCTCGACCGTGCGGTGAGGGAGTCGCCGTTGTACGGGCGGTACGCGCAGGCGGTGGACCGGGAGTCGGCGTACGAGAAGCTGACGGCGGCACGGACCGGCGGCGGGCCGGCGGCCTCCGGCGCGACGTCGTCTCCGTCGGCCTCGCCCCCGCCGGGGCCCCAGGGCGGGCCGGAAGCCGCGCGCTCCGGCGGTCGGGGCCGGCCGAAGGAGGACGCCTCCGTCGTCGAGCAGGTCGTCGGCAGCGGGCTGTTCAAGTCCCTGGCCCGGTCGGTGGGTACGCAGATCGGGCGGGAGATCACCCGCTCGATCTTCGGGACGGCCCGGAAGCGGCGCTGATTCCAGCCCGACAGGGTTCCGGTCCCATAGGGCTCCAGCCCCACAGGGCTCCGGTCCCGGGAGGCCAGGAGCACCCCGGCCCGGGAGGGCGGGACGCCGGTTGTCCTGGCCCGGCCCCGGCTACTCGCCGGTGGCCGTCGCCGCGGCCTTCGTCTCCTGTTTGTGGGCGCGGACCTCGGCGAGGGACTCCGGGCCGGTGATGTCGGCGACCGAGCGGAAGGACCTGGCCTCGCCGTACGGGCCCGCCGCCTCGCGCCAGCCCTCGGGGCGGACGCCGAGCTGCTTGCCGAGGAGGGCCAGGAAGATCGGGGCCTTCTGCGGGCCGAAGCCGGGGAGTTCCTTGAGGCGGCGGAGGAACTCCCCGCCGGTCGTGGCGTCCTGCCAGACGGCGGCGGTGTCCCCGTCGTAGTGCTCGACGAGGTACTGGCACAGCTGATGGACGCGCTTGCCCATCGAACCGGGACAGCGGTGCACGGCGGGCTTCTCCGAGAGCAGCGCGGCGAACCTCTCCGGGTCGTACGAGGCGATCTCGTTCGCGTCGAGATCGTCCGCCCCCATGCGCTGGGCGATCGTGTACGGCCCCGCGAAGGCCCACTCCATCGGCACCTGCTGGTCCAGCAGCATGCCGACCGGGGCCGCGAGCGGGCTGCGGCCGAGCAGTTCGTCGGCCTCGGGCTGCCGGGAGAGGCTGAGTTAGGTTAGCCTAACCTGACATGGCTGGGGATGGACGAGTGGGGATGGACCGTGACCGCCGAGATCTACCGTGACACCTGGGGCATCCCGCATCTGCGCGCCGGAAGCGCGCGGGAACTCGCCCACGCGCAGGGCCGGGTCACCGCCCGGGACCGGGCCTGGCAACTGGAGGTCGAACGGCACCGCTCGCAGGGCACCTCGGCCGCGTTCCTCGGCGCGGAGTCCGTCGGCTGGGACCGGTTCGCGCGGCAGGCCCGGCTCGACGACACCGCGCGACGCTGCTTCGAGGCCCTGGACGAGCGGGATCCCGAGACCGCCGCGTGGGTCGTCGCGTACGTCGACGGGGTCAACGCCGGGCTGGCCGAAGGGGCCCCGCGCGCGCCCGAGTTCGCGGCGAGCGGGCTCGCCCCGGGGCGCTGGGAGCCCTGGAGTCCGCTGGGAGTCTGGCTCGGTACCCACATCCTGTTCGCCGGGTTCCCCGCCAAGCTGTGGCGCGAGGAGGTCGTACGGCGCCTCGGCGCGGACGCGGTCGGCCTGTTCGCCATGGACGGGCCGGGCACGGCCGGGAGCAACGGATGGCTGGTGAGCGGCGAACGCACCGCCACCGGGCACGCCGTCATCGCCGGTGACCCGCACCGCTTCATCGAGGAGCCCGGCGTCTACCAGCAGATCCGGCTCTCCTGCCCGGAGTTCGACGTCGTCGGCCTCGCCGTCCCCGGCGTCCCGGGCATCGCCCACTTCGGCCACACCGGGACCGTCGCCTGGGCGATCACCAACGCGATGGCCGACTACCAGGACCTCTACCGGGAGCGGCTGCGGCTCGTGGGCGCAGGGGACGCCCGGGACGCCGGGAACTCCGGGGGCGGCGCGGCTGTCGAGGCCCTCGATCCCGACGGTGTGTGGCGGCCGGCGGCACGGCACCTGGAGCGGGTGGAGGTGGCCGGCGGCGAACCCGTCGAGGTCGAGGTGATCGAGACGGCGCGCGGGCCCGTGATCATCGGGGGCGCCGGAGCCGAGGAGTCCGTCAGCCTCCGCTACCCGCCCCGCGTGACACGGGACCTCGGCTTCGGCGCGCTCCTCCCGCTGCTGCGCGCCCGCCGGGTCGCCGACGTGGACCGGGCGTTCGACGCCTGGGCTGAGCCGGTGAACGTCGTGCAGGCCGCCGACACCGAGGGCGGAGTGCTGCACCGCGTCGCGGGCCGGGTCCCGGTGCGCGGTGCGGCCGGCCGTACCCGGGTCGTGCCCGCCTGGGAGGCCGGGCACGAGTGGACCGGCTGGCACGAGATGCCGTACGGCCCGGTCGAGGACGGCCTCGCCGTGATGGCGAACCAGCGCGGCCCCGGGGCCCCGCTGGGCGTCGAGTTCGCGCCGCCCCACCGCGCCGCCCGTATCCGACAGTTGCTCGACGCGGGTGTGGAGTGGTCGGCGCGGGACATGCCGGCCATCCACATGGACACCCGTCTCGCCTCCGCCGCGGCCCTGTTGGACCGACTGCCCGCGCTTGGACTCTCCGGTGCCGCGGCCGGGCTCAGGGATCAACTCCTTCGCTGGAACCGGCACATGGACGCCGACAGCGACACGGCGGCGGTGTACGCGCAGGTGCGCGGCGAAGTCGTACGACGGCTCGCGGCCCATCCGGCCCTCGCCGTACTGGCCGGGCCGCCCGCCGTCCCGGATGTCTTCCTGCCCTGGCTCGCCCTCGCCCCGCGCGTCGCCTTCGCTCTCGAAAACCTGCTGACGGTACGGGAGTTGTACGGAATCGACCGCGACGACGTGGTGCGCGCGGCCGTCGAGGAGGTGGCCGCCAGGACCGTCTCCCGCACCTGGGGCGACACCCATCGCCTCGCCCCCTGGCGGGCGTTCACCGGCACCGCGTACGACGAACCGGCCCTGTCCGGCGACAACGACTGCGTCCTGTCCACCTCTTCGGTGCCCGGACTGACCGACCTGAGCGCCCGCGGATCCGCCGCCCGGTACGTCTGGGACCTCGCCGACCGGGACAACAGCCTCTGGGTGGTCCCGTTCGGAGCCGACGGCGTTCCCGGAGCGGCCCACCACCGCGACCAACTCCCCTTGTGGCTCAGGGGAGATCTCGCCCCGGTGACCACCGACTGGAACACGCTGACCAAGGAGAGCGATGACGACTGAGACGTACGCCGACGCCCGCGAGGCCGTTCACGAGCGACGGGTCGACGGTTTCGGCACGGTCCGGGTGCTGCCCGTCGACCCGCACGCCGACCTCGACGTCCTGCACGCCTGGGTCACCGAGGAGCGGGCCGCGTACTGGGGCATGACCGGGTTCACCCGGCGGCAGGTGCTGGAGACCTATCTCCACCTCGACTCGCTCGACACCCACCACGCCTTCCTCACGGTCAAGGACGGCGTGCCGGCCGCGCTCTTCCAGACGTACGAGCCCGAGGCCGACCGGGTCTCCGAGTGCTACGAGGTCGGGCCCGGCGACATCGGCGTCCACCTGTTGATCGGACCCCCGGCCCCCGGCGGCGGCGAGCGGCCGGGCTGGTCGTCCGCACTGGTCACGGCGTTCCTGGCGTACGCGCTGACCGGCCTCGACCGGCAGCGGGTCGTGGTGGAACCCGACGCCCGCAACGCCAAGGCCATCGCGCGTCTGACCCGGCAGGGATTCGTCCCCGCCGGGGACATCGTGCTCCCGGAGATCGATCTGCCCGAGGTCCATCTGCCCGAGAAGCGCGCCCTGCTCGCCTTCCTGACGCGGGAGGCCTTCGAGAAGGGTCCGACGGCGCAGAGGTGAGCCGGACGCGGCCCCCGTCCGTACGTAACCGAGACTCTGCACATGCGGATACGGAGACGGCGTGTGAACGGAAGCGGACAGCGAGACCGGCGACGGCTCGGCACACGGGCCCTTGCCCTCCTGGGCAGCGTCCTGGTGCTGGTGCTCTTCGGGGGCGTGGGCGCCGCGTCCGCCCACGCGGCGCTCACGAGCACCGACCCGCAGGACGGCAGCGTGCTGAAGTCGGCGCCCCGCGAGGTGACCCTGACGTTCAGTGAGTCGATCGGCCTGCTCGACGACTCCTTCCGCGTGCTCACCCCGGAGAACCGGCGCGTCCACACGGGCGAACCGAGCCACACGGACGGCCGTTCCGACACCGCCGGCGTCACCCTGCCGCGCGGCCTCGGCACCGGCACCTTCACCGTGGCCTGGCGGGTCGTCTCGGCGGACAGCCACCCCGTCTCCGGCGCCTTCACCTTCTCCATCGGCAAACCCTCCACGACAGTGGCACCCCCGCCGCCCACCGGTGGGAACCCCGTCTCCGCCGCCCTCTACGACATCGCCCGCTACGCCGCGTACAGCGGACTCGCCCTGCTCATCGGCGCGGCCACGTTCGTCCTGGCCTGCGGCTTCCCGGGCTCCGTACGGCGTCTGCTGGTGACCGGCTGGTGGATCCTGCTCGGCTCCACGTTCGCGCTGCTCCTGCTGCGCGGTCCCTACGAGCGCGGCACCGGCGCGGGCGGCGCCTTCGACCCGGCGATCCTGAGCGAGACCCTGACGAGCCGGCCCGGCATCGTGCTGGTGGCGCGGCTCGCGCTGCTCGCCGCGGTGGCCTTCGTGCCCCTCCGGGAGCCGGTACGCGACCGGGAGTCCAGCCGTGGCGTCCTCGTGCTCGGCGGACTGTTCTCGCTGGCGCTCGCGGTCACCTGGGCCGCCGCGGAGCACGCCTCCGCCGGGATCCAGGTCCCCGTGGCGATGGTCTCCTCCGTGTTGCATCTGCTCTCCATGGCGGTGTGGCTCGGCGGTCTGACGGCCCTGCTGACAGCCCTCCACCGCCCCGCCGAGCCGATCCCCCCGGCCGTCGTCACCCGCTTCTCCCGGCTCGCCCTCACCTCGGTCGCCGTCCTCGCCATCACCGGCGTCTACCAGTCCTGGCGCGGCCTCGGCTCCTGGGACGCCCTGACCTCGACGTCGTACGGCAGGCTCCTGGTCGTCAAACTCGTCGGGGTGACGCTGCTCCTGGCGGCAGCGGCGTTCTCGCGCCGCTGGACGGCCCGGCTGGCGACGGGGGAGCCCTCCACCACCGTCCCCGCCGAGCGGGTCGCGGTAGCGGTCGCGGTGCCGGCCGGAGCGCCGACGCACCCGGCCGCGGTCACCGGCGACCTACCGGAGGCGCACGAGGGCGAGGACGCGGGCGCCCAGAAGGACGCCGAGGGAGAGGGCCCGACGGAAGAGGGCCCGACGGAAGAGGGGCCTACGGAAGAGGGGCCTACGGGAGCCGGATCTACGGGAGACAGGCCAAGCGGAGCCAAGCCGACAGGGGACGGGCCGACGGGAGCCGGGCCCACTGGGGGTGGACCGGGGGACATCGCGCACCACCGCGGCCTGCGCCGCTCGGTGCTCGCCGAGGTCACCATCGGCATCCTGGTGCTGGTGATCACGACCATGCTGACCGGGACCCAGCCGGGCCGCGCGGCCACCGAGAGCGCCGCCGCCGTCGCGGCCGCGGCCCGGCCGACCGCGACGACGACACTGGTGCCCTTCGACGTCGGTACCCCGGGCGGCCACGGCAAGGTCCAGATCGAGCTGTCGCCCGGCCGGGTGGGCGAGAACTCCGTGCAGGCCGTGATCATCGGACCTGACGGCGGCCTCGCGACCGTCCCCGAAGTGCGCCTCACCTTCACCCTGGAATCCCAGAAGGTCGGCCCGATCGACGCGGAGATCACCGACAAGGGCGGCTACTGGACCTCCGACGGCCTCACCCTTCCCCTCCCCGGAACCTGGACCATGAAGGTCACGGTCCGCACCGGCGACATCGACGAGGTCACCGTCTCGAAGACGGTGAAGATCGGCTGAGGAACTCCGGAGAAGGCGGGAGCCGTCGGCTCCCGCCCCACCGCGTCGGACGACGTCGCCTCCGACAACGTCGAAGGGCCCCGCTGCAAGCAGCGGGGCCCTTCGACGTTAGTGCCCGGTGAGGCACTGGCGGAGGATACGAGATTCGAACTCGTGAGGGGTTGCCCCCAACACGCTTTCCAAGCGTGCGCCCTAGGCCACTAGGCGAATCCTCCGGGGCAAACAATACAAGACGTTGAGGAGTGCTCGCGAACTCGTTCCCCACCCCCGGCATCCTGTACTCTTTGCGGAGCCCCTCACGTGGCGCTATCTGACTGAACTCCCCCAGGGCCGGAAGGCAGCAAGGGTAGGTTGGCTCTGGCGGGTGCGTGGGGGGCGCTTGCGTTTCCGGAACGGGTCGCCGGACGGCCGCTGGACCGCCATCGGACGGCCGCTGGGACGGATATCGGGCCGGCCGGGGACCGGATGCCGCCGGGGTCGCGCCCGGGATGCGCTCAGGACGGTCCTTGTTGTCAGTGGGCGCCTATAACCTCGTAGACGTGTCGTCTCTCGCGCTGTACCGCCGCTATCGCCCGGAGTCGTTCGCCGAGGTCATCGGGCAGGGGCATGTCACCGACCCGTTGCAGCAGGCGCTGCGGAACAACCGGGTCAATCACGCGTACCTGTTCAGCGGTCCGCGCGGGTGCGGGAAGACCACGAGCGCACGCATCCTGGCCCGCTGTCTGAACTGCGAGCAGGGGCCCACACCGACCCCGTGCGGGGAGTGCCAGTCCTGTCAGGACCTCGCCCGCGACGGCCGGGGCTCCATCGACGTCATCGAGATCGACGCCGCTTCGCACGGTGGCGTGGACGACGCCCGTGACCTGCGGGAAAAGGCCTTCTTCGGGCCCGCGAGCAGCCGGTACAAGATCTACATCATCGACGAGGCCCACATGGTCACGCCGGCCGGTTTCAACGCGCTGCTGAAGGTCGTCGAGGAACCCCCGGAGCACCTCAAGTTCATCTTCGCCACGACCGAGCCCGAGAAGGTCATCGGGACGATCAGGTCGCGGACCCACCACTACCCGTTCCGGCTGGTGCCCCCGGGCACCCTGCGCGAATACCTGGGCGAGGTCTGCGGCCAGGAGGGGATTCCCGTCGCGGACGGTGTGCTGCCTCTTGTCGTACGGGCGGGCGCTGGGTCCGTGCGTGACTCCATGTCCGTGATGGACCAGCTGCTCGCGGGTGCCGCCGACGCCGGTGTGACGTACGCCATGGCGACCTCGCTGCTCGGGTACACCGACGGCTCGCTGCTGGACGCGGTCGTCGAGGCGTTCGCGGCGGGGGACGGCGCCGCCGCCTTCGAAGTGGTGGACACCGTCATCGAAGGCGGCAACGACCCGCGGCGATTCGTCGCCGACCTGCTGGAGCGGCTGCGGGACCTGGTGATCCTGGCGGCCGTTCCGGACGCGGCGGAGAAGGGGCTCATCGACGCCCCGGTCGACGTGGTGGAGCGTATGCAGGCGCAGGCCGGGGTCTTCGGCGCCGCCGAACTGAGCCGCGCCGCCGACCTCGTCAACGAAGGGCTGACGGAAATGCGCGGAGCCACCTCGCCGCGCCTCCAGCTCGAACTCATCTGCGCGCGCGTGCTGCTGCCCGCCGCCTACGGGGACGAGCGGTCCCTCATGGCCCGGCTCGACCGTATCGAGCGCGGGGTGAACTTCTCCGGCGGTGGAGCGGCCCCCGCCATGGGCTACGTCCCAGGACCCGAGGCGCACGGCGCGGTGCCGGTCCCGCAGGCCGGGCCTGCGGTGCCTTCCGGCGGCGGGCCCGCTGCTGCCCGGGCCGCGGCCCGGGGAGCGGGACCGGGCCCAGTGCAGGGCGTGGGATCTGGCGCGGGGCATGGAGCGGGGGCGGCGGGAGCCGGTGAGGGCGCCGGAACCGTGCCGGGAGCGATGCCCGGGACGTCCGCGCCCGTCGCGCCCGCGGCATCCGTCACCGCCCCGGCTCCGGCGAGTGCGCCTTCGTACGCCCCTGTGGCACCCGAGCAGCCCGCGGCCCCGCCTGCCGGTGCTCCCGCGGGGGCCGCGCCCGGTGCCTGGCCGACCGCGACCGCCGCCGGCAGCGGCAGGCGTCCCGGCGGCTGGCCCACGGCGACGCCCGCGGGCAGCGGCCAGGCTCCGGCACCGTCCGCACCGGCGCCCGCCGCACCCGCTCCTCCCACCGCCGCCGGACACGGAGCGCCCCAGGCTCCCGCTCCGGCACCGGCCGCGGGTGGCCCCGACCCCCGTGTGCTGTGGCCGAACATCCTGGAGGCGGTGAAGAACCGCCGCCGGTTCACCTGGATCCTGCTCAGCCAGAACGCGCAGGTCACGGCCTTCGACGGTACGACCCTGCAGATCGGCTTCGTCAACGCCGGGGCGCGGGACAACTTCGCGAGCAGCGGCAGCGAGGACGTGCTGCGGCAGGCGCTCGCGGAGCAGTTCAACGTGCAGTGGAAGGTCGAGGCCGTCGTGGACGCCTCGGGCGGCTCGGCACCGCCGGCCGCTCCGGCGGGCGGCGGGTTCGGCGGCGGAGGCGGATACGGCGGGGGCGGCAGCGCCGGCGGCGGCTACGGCGGCGGTGGTGGCAGCGGTGGCGGTGGTGGTTACGGCGGGGCTCCGGCCGGCCAGCGCCCCGCTCCCCAGCAGCCGTCCGTTCCGGCCTCGGGGCCCTCGGCCGCGCAGTCCGGCCCGTCCGCGGGCCGTGCGCAGGGCCAGGGCATGTCCGCGCCCGCGTCGGCCCCGGCATACGAGCCGCCGCCGGTCGCCCCCGAGGACGACACCCCGGAGGACGACGACCCCGACCTGGACGAGTCCGCACTCTCGGGCCACGACCTGATCGTCCGCGAGCTCGGGGCAACGGTGGTCGAGGAGATCTCGAACGAGTGAGGGGCTTGGCAACGCCGCTTCCCGGCGCTGCCTCCCGGTGCCCCGGCGCTGCCTCCCGGTGCCCCGGCGCTGCCTCCCGGTGCCCCGGCGCTGCCTCCCGCCGCCCCGGCCGTACTGGCTCCACCGGCGCGACTTCCCGGTGTTCCGGAGCCCCGGCAATCACCTCCGGCCGACGGGTCCCGTTGAATCCCGGGTGATGCTCGGCCCCCTGAGCGCCCGGACGCCGCACGCTCGGATCCCGCATGCGCGGCCACGGCTTCGGGAGCACCGTCGGACGGTCGGCCTTCGCCGAGTCCCGGAAATCCCGGAGCCGATCCCGGCGCTGGTCCCGGAGCCGCTCCAGCCAGACTGCCTCTCGCGTTCCCGAGCGTCCTCCCCGTGCTCCACGTCTCCGGGCCGGGAGCTCCCGGCCCGGCCCGACCGAGGCCCCTCAGAAGCGCCTCGGATCCGCCTCGGAGCCGTCTCGGAGCCGTCTCGGAAGCACCTCCGAGTGACGCCTCCCGGCGCTCGGGAGACCTGGTTCTCGGAGGATCGCACCAGTGCCGTACCCCCTCCGCTTCGGAAGCCCCCACAAGGGCACCCTCGCGCGGCGGCTAGGCTGACCCCGTGAAGGTCCTTGTCATCGGTGGTGGCGCCCGCGAACACGCCCTGTGCCGCTCCCTGTCCCTCGACCCCGACGTCACCGCCCTGTACTGCGCTCCCGGGAACGCCGGGATCGCGGAGGTGGCGGAGCTGCGCGCGGTCGACGCCCTCGACGGCGCCGCCGTGTCCGCGCTGGCCACGGAGCTCGGCGCCGAGCTGGTGATCGTGGGCCCGGAGGCCCCGCTGGTCGCCGGTGTCGCCGACGCCGTGCGCGCGGCGGGCATCCCCTGCTTCGGTCCCTCCGGGGAGGCCGCGCGACTGGAGGGCTCCAAGGCGTTCGCGAAGGACGTGATGGCGGGTGCCGGCGTCCCCACGGCACGCTCCTACGTCTGCGCGACGCCCGAGGAGGTCGAGGAGGCGCTCGACGCGTTCGGAGCGCCGTACGTCGTGAAGGACGACGGACTGGCGGCCGGCAAGGGCGTCGTCGTGACCGACGACCTCGAGGCGGCGCGGGCGCACGCCAACGCCTGCGACCGCGTCGTCATCGAGGAGTTCCTCGACGGTCCCGAGGTCTCCCTCTTCGCGATCACCGACGGCACGACCGTCGTCCCGCTCCAGCCCGCCCAGGACTTCAAGCGCGCGCTGGACGGCGACGAGGGCCCGAACACCGGCGGCATGGGCGCGTACTCACCGCTGCCCTGGGCGGACCCGAAGCTCGTCGACGAGGTCATGGAGACCGTCCTCCAGCCGACCGTCGACGAACTGCGCCGCCGCGGCACACCGTTCTCCGGACTCCTGTACGCCGGCCTGGCGATCACCAGCCGCGGCGTGCGGGTCATCGAGTTCAACGCCCGCTTCGGCGACCCCGAGACCCAGGTGGTCCTCGCCCGTCTGAAGACCCCGCTCGCCGGTGTCCTGCTGGCGTCCGCGAACGGCACCCTCGCCGATCTGGAACCGCTGCGCTGGAGCGACGACGCGGCGGTCACCGTGGTCGTGGCCTCGCACAACTACCCCGACACCCCGCGTACCGGCGACCCGATCACCGGGCTCGACGCGGTGGCCGCCGAGGACGCCCCGCACGCGTACGTCCTGCACGCCGGCACCCGGCACGAGGGCGGAGCGGTGGTGAGCGCGGGCGGCCGTGTGCTGTCCGTCACAGCGATCGGATCCGGCCTCGCCGAGGCCCGCGAGCGCGCCTACGCGGCGGTCGCCCGCATCGGTCTGGACGGTTCGCAGCACCGCACGGACATCGCGGCGAAGGCGGCGGCCGAGGCATAGCCCCAGGTCCCCATAGCATCACCGGGCCCCGGATTCCGTACGGAATCCGGGGCTTTGGCATGGTGCGTCCGGGCGCTTCCACCTGCGGGTTTCCGTAGGGAACAGGGGACCCGATCAAGGCCCGCCGTCATCCACCTTTCCCCAGAGCCATTCCATCGAGTGACCGATGGCCTATCCGGCTGACGAGGGCCGGGGCCCCAACTAGGGTGCGGCGAAAGCATTCCGGCACTTGGCCCACCGGCATTGCGATGTCGGTGGCGGGTGCCACAGTGGGGGAGTGACCAACGCCAGGGCATCCGTCGGCACCGGCAGTGAAAAGGCCGGGGCCCGGCGGACAATAGGGGGTGACGTCCGGTCGTGACCGGTATGGGTGTGGAGGTGGGCGCGCAGACCGCGCGCTCCCGGGCTCTCGCTGTGCTGCGCATCCGCAGCAGGGCGCTGGCCGTCGCCCTGCTGCCCGCGGCCGTGGCCGTCGTGCTGCTCGTCGGTGGCTCCACCGGCCGTATCACCGGCGGGCCCTGGGGGATCGCGCGGTGGATCGTGACGGTCCTCGCCGTCGTCGTCCTTCTCGCGGCGGCGGGCATCGCGCTCCTCGTGGCCCGAGCCCGGCCCGCGATGAGCCCCACGGTCCCGATCTCCGAGGAATCGGCCCCCGATCTCTACCGGATGGTCCGTGACCTGGCCGACCGTCTGGAGGTTCCGGCTCCCTCGGCGATAGCGCTCACTCCTGACTGCGACAGCTGGCTGGAGGACCGCACCCACCGGGCGCACGGCCGGTTCTCGTCCGGCGGCGGGGACGAGCCGGCCTACGCGGACGGCCGGCGCGGAAGCCTGGTCGGCGGCCGCCCGGTGCCCGCACTGGCGAACCGCGCCCGCCGGGTCTCCGCCACCCCCGTCCTCGTCATCGGTTCCCCCTTCCTGTGGTGGATGCGGGTCGGCGAGCTGCGGGCGGTCCTCGCCCCGGTCGTCGCCGGTACGGGCCCCTCGGCACACCCGGACATAGCCGCGGCCCGCCGATTCGTACGGGGTCTGGACGCGGCCGTGGCCGTGGCCTCGGCCCCCGGCCGTGACCCGCTGTCCCGCACGGTCCTGGCCGGCGCGGGCTGGGTGACCCGTCTCCTGCTGCGCGGCTGCCGGGTCCATGCCGCCGAAATGGAGCGGGGGGTGGCGTCCGCGGCGGCCGAGCGCGCACAGGCTGTGGACTACGGCGTGCGGATCGTCGCCCAGGAACAGGTGGGTCTGGCGTACGCGGGCTGGGACCGCCTGCTGACCCGTGTCGCGCTGCCCGCCTGGCGGATGGGCCGCTGGCCCTCCCGGCTGGACGTGGGCGTCGTCGCCGCGCTGACCGAGCTGTCCCGCCGCGACCGCCTGGCCGAGGGCTTCACCTCCCGGCTCGGTGAGCGCCCGGCCTGCGACCTGCTCGAAGAGCCCGGCACCGTGGACGAGGCGGCTTCGCTGCTCGCCGCCCGGCTCTTCCACGGCGGTCCCGCGGAGGCCGGCCCCGACTGGGCGCCGGTCGACTGGCAGGACTACCCGGACGAGGTCGTCGACCGTAAGTGGCGCACCGACGCGGCCCGCCTCCACCGGGTCCTGGACGCGCTCGGCGTCCGGCACCCCGCCGACCCCGCGCTGCCCGAGGCGGACGGACCGACCCTGGCCCGTGTGCTGGACCACCTGTCCGCACCGACGGGAGCCACGCCCGCCCCGGATCCGCACCCGGAGGCCGCCCTCGCCGTCCACCGCACGGAGGCGTACGGGGAGATGGGGATCGCCGAGAGCGACGACCCGGACCTCGCCGTGGGGAACGAGCGGTCGGCGGCCCTCGCGGCCGGGATCACCGCGGAAGTCGCCCGCGAGGAGGCGTCCGCCCCGGCGGCGCCCCAGCCCGCCGGGGGCGCCGAGCAGCAGGGACCCGACCACGCCCTCTGGGACGACCGGATGCTTCCGCTGTTCCCCCTCCAGCCGCCCAGGACCGCTCGTGAACTGCTGGCCGACCACGTCACGGCGATGGTCTGCTGCGCCGCGATGGACACCGCCGGGGCGGTGCCCGGACTCGACTGGCTGGACGGCCCGTCCCTCCTCGTCGCCGGTGAACGGGCAGCGGACCTCGGCCCCCGGGTCCTCACCCTCATAGAGACCGGGGACCCCACTCCCCTGCGGGACTGGCTCCGCCATCTCGGCGTCCGCCCGGAGAAACCGGTCCGCCTGGTCTGACGACCGTCCGGCCGGCCCCACCCGGCCCACCCACTCGCAGTCGGCTCGGCCCAGGCGGAGCCATCCGTTCCACTCACGTCAATTCGCGACGAACGGTGACGGACTGCGTGCGTAATGTGATGTGCTGGGACCGATCGCACACAGCGCAAGGGCTTACCAGTACGACGGGGGAACGAGGGAGGGGAGCGGACATGGGATCGGAGCAGATCCGCCGCTGGGAGTCGGGAGCACTCGCGCACGCGGTCACGGACCCCTTCGGCCAGGGCCCCGTTCCCTGGCTCCGCGGCAGTGAGACCTATTTCGACGACACCGGCCATGTCGTCCCCTGGTACCTGGACACCGAAGCACCCCAGGCGCCCCAACCGGCGACCGGCGCCTCACGGATCCCGGCCCCGCGCTCCACCTCACGCACCCGCCCGCGCACCGGCCCCGGAGGCCCCCGCTCCGCGGACGACGTCCACCGCCAGATCAAGGGCTTCACCACCACGGGTGCCGCCGCCCCCGGCGAGTCCATCGACTTCCACGTCACGGTCGACCCGCCGCAGGAGTTCAGCGTCGACATCTACCGCATCGGCCACTACGGCGGCGACGGCGCCAGCAAGATCACCACGAGTCCGCGGCTCTCCGGCATCGTCCAGCCGTCGCCGCTCACCGCCGACCGCACCGTCTCCTGCCATCACTGGTGGCTGTCCTGGCGCCTGCAGATCCCGTCCTACTGGAGCGTCGGCGCCTATGTCGCCGTCCTCACCACCGTCGACGGCTACCGCTCCCACGTCCCCTTCACCGTCCGCAACCACCAGACGGCCGATCTGCTCCTGCTGCTCCCGGACATCACCTGGCAGGCGTACAACCTGTACCCGGAGGACGGTCACACCGGCGCCAGCCTCTATCACGCGTGGGACGAGAACGGCCGGCTGCTCGGCGAGGCCGACGCCGCGACGACCGTGTCGTTCGACCGCCCCTACGCGGGCGCGGGCCTCCCCCTCCATGTGGGGCACGCCTACGACTTCATCCGCTGGGCGGAGCGCTACGGATACGATCTCGCCTACGCCGACGCCCGCGATCTGCACGCCGGGCGTGTCGACCCCACCCGCTACCGCGGCCTGGTCTTCCCGGGCCACGACGAGTACTGGTCGCCGCAGATGCGCCGCACCACGGAACTCGCCCGCGAACACGGCACCTCGCTCGTCTTCCTCTCCGCCAACACCATGTACTGGCAGGTGGAGCTGGGGCCGTCCCCGTCGGGTGTCGCCGACCGGCTGCTGACCTGCCGGAAACGCCGGGGTCCTGGCAAGCCCGCCCTGTGGCGGGAGATCGACCGCCCGGAGCAGCAGCTCATCGGCATCCAGTACGCGGGACGCGTCCCCGAGCCGCACCCCCTGATCGTCCGCAACGCCGACCACTGGCTGTGGGAGGCGACCGGCGCGCACGACGGCGACGAGGTGGAGGGCATGGTCGCGGGCGAGGCGGACCGTTACTTCCCGCGCACCCCGCTGCCGGAGCACCAGGACCGGATCCTGCTCGCGCACTCCCCGTACCCGGACAGCGAGGGCACCCTCCGCCATCAGGAGACCTCGCTCTACCGGGCCCCGTCCGGCGCCCTGGTCTTCGCATCCGGGACGTTCGCGTGGTCTCCGGCCCTCGACCGACCCGGCCACGTGGACCACCGTATCCAGCGGGCGACCGCCAATCTCCTCGACCGCATCTGCAAACACGACTGAGACACGACCGGGAGATACGACCGGGGAAGCCCCGCCGGGCGCCTCGCGGCACGCCCGCACCGCAGGCACCCGGACCCGCACATCACGGCCCCCTGTCCACACCCGCTCGCCCCATACGGGAGAATCGAGGCAGTTGGACATAACCACGGGGAGGAACCGTGTCCGGATTCGTCGAAAAGCCCGAGCCCCTTCAGGTGCCGGGTCTGGTACATCTGCACACCGGCAAGGTGCGCGACCTGTACCAGAACGAGGCGGGCGACCTCGTGATGGTCGCCAGCGACCGCATCTCCGCCTACGACTGGGTTCTCCCCACCGAGATCCCCGACAAGGGCCGCACACTCACCCAGCTCTCCCTGTGGTGGTTCGACCAGCTCGCCGAGCTGGCGCCCAACCATGTGCTGAGCACCGAACTCCCGCCGGGCGCCCCCGCCGACTGGGCCGGCCGCACCCTGATCTGCAAGTCCCTGCGGATGGCTCCCGTCGAATGCGTCGCCCGCGGCTATCTGACCGGCTCGGGTCTCGTCGAGTACAACGAGTCCCGCACGGTCTGCGGCCTCGCGCTGCCCGAGGGTCTCGTCGACGGCTCGGAACTCCCCGCGCCGATCTTCACCCCGGCCACCAAGGCCGCGGTCGGCGAGCACGACGAGAACGTGTCGTACGAGGAGGTCGCCCGTCAGGTCGGCGCCGACACCGCGGCCGAGCTGCGCCAGGCGACCCTGGCCGTCTACGGCCGCGCCCGTGATATCGCGCGCGACCGGGGCATCATCCTCGCGGACACCAAGTTCGAGTTCGGCTACGACGGTGACACGCTCGTCCTCGCCGACGAGGTGCTGACCCCGGACTCCTCGCGCTTCTGGCCCGCCGACGTCTGGGAGCCGGGCCACGCGCAGCCGTCCTTCGACAAGCAGTACGTCCGGGACTGGCTTACCTCCGCGGAGTCGGGCTGGGACCGCAGGAGCGAGCAGCCGCCGCCCGCCCTGCCCGAGCACGTCGTGGAGGCCACCCGCGCCAAGTACATCGAGGCGTACGAGCGTCTGACGGGCGTCAGCTGGACCTGACCCCGGACCGGGCCCGGCCACCGGCCGGGTCCGGCAGCCCTCCGAGCCGGACAGTCCGAAGGATCTCCGGCCCCGGCAGGCGCACACGAAGAAGCCCCCGACCAGAGGTCGGGGGCTTCTTCTCCGGAGCGGACGACCAGGTTCGAACTGGCGACCTCAACCTTGGCAAGGTTGCGCTCTACCAACTGAGCTACGTCCGCATGCGCCGTGGCGCGACAGCCACTATACCCAACCTCGCTCCCGTGCGAGACGCACTGCCGCGTGACGGTTTTCCGCGCCCAGCTTGGACGCGGCCGACGACAGATAGTTCCGCACGGTCCCCTGGGACAGCGCGGCGCGCTCCGCGATCTCCGCCACGGGCGCCCCGTCGGCGGCGAATTCGAGCACCTCGGCCTCGCGCGCGGTCAGCGGCGAGTCCCCGGCGGAGATCGCGTCGGCCGCCAACTCCGGGTCCACATAACGGTTTCCCGCGTGCACGGTACGGATGATCTCCGCAAGCCGCCGCGCGCTGACGGTCTTCGGGACGAACCCGCGCACACCCGCCGCAAGCGCTCGCTTCAGATGCCCCGGCCGCCCGTGACTCGTCACGATCAGCACCTGGCAGCCCGGCAGTTCGGCCCGCAGGGATGTGGCCACACTCACACCGTCGGCCCCCGGCATCTGAAGATCCAGGACGGCGACATCGGGCACATGCGCCCGAGCCATCGCCAGCGCCTCCGGTCCGGTCGCCGCCTCGGCCACCACGACGAGGTCGTCCTCCAGCCCGAGCAGTGCGGCCAGTGCTCCCCGGATCAGATGCTCGTCGTCGGCGAGCAGCAGCCGTACGGGAGCGTCGGGCGTCGGCGCGCCGGGCGGTACGGACGTCATGGGGTGGCCTCTCTCACCTGGTGCGGAACGGACGGGGGCGGCGACGGCTCTCGCCGCGTCTCGCCGTCCCCCGAGTCCGAGCTCCCGTCTCCGGGACGGTCACTGTCCCTGTCTCCGGGGCGGTCCCGGTCCCTCTCCCCGGTCTTGTCTCTGTCCCGGTCTCTGTCTCTGACCGGGGAGGCGGGCAGCGGTACTTCCGCCGTCAGCCGGAACACTCCGCCGCTCGCGCCGGCCCGCAGTACCCCGTCCACCTCCCCCAACCGCTCACGCAGCCCCACGAGACCGGTTCCTCTCCGCTGCCCGGAGCCGCCGTCCGGTCCGGGGCCCGGTCCCGCGTCGTTCGGCACCCCGTCGTTCTCGACGGTGAGGGTCACCCGCTCCTCCGTCACGCGCAGCGACAGCGCGCACCTCTTGGCGTCCCCGTGCCGCAGCACGTTCGTGGTCGCCTCCCGCACGACCCAGCCGAGCGCCGACTGCACCTGCGCGGGCAGCTCCGGGGCGGTGGCGGTGATGTCGCAGTCGATTCCCGCCGCGGTCAACACCCCTTGGGCTCCTGCCAGTTCGTTGGTCAGATCGGCGTCGCGGTAGCCCCGTACGACCTCCCGTACCTCCCGCTGGGACTCCCGGGCGATCCGCTGCACCTCGGTCATCTGGTCCACGGCCTCGGCCCGCCCGCGCCTGGCCAGCTGTACGGCGAGTTCGCTCTTGAGGGCGATCACCGCGAGGTTGCGGCCCATCACGTCGTGCAGATCGCGGCCGAAGCGCAGCCGCTCCTCGGCGACGGCGAGCCGGGCGCGGGTCTCGCGGGCCTCGTCGAGTTCGTAGACGGCGTCGAGCAGCCAGACGGAGAAGCCCGCGGTGAACGTCAGGAAACCGGCGGTCAGCAGGACCAGGACGGCGGTGACCAGCGCGGCGGGACCGGGGAAGCCGAGGGGGAGGGACAGGACGCCGGCACCCGCCGCCGCGCCGAGGACGCCGTACGTCATCCGGCGTCTGTGGCGCGTCCCGAGCGCGACCGTGCCCGTGCCGAACGCGGTGACACCGACGAGCACCGAGGAGGCGACCAGGTATCGGCCGTCGCTCGCCGGGCGCCACGGGGTGCCCGAGACGACGGCCCCCACGACGGCCACGACGGAGGTGCTCACGGCCAGCGCGAGCAGTGTCCGCCTGGGCTGTTCGCGGGTACCGCGCGTCCAGTCCAGCGCCTGCGAGGCGGTCACCGCGCAGAACGCGGAGTGCCCGCACACCAGCAGGAACAGGATCCAGGACCGTCCCGTCGGCATGTCCCCGAAGAGGGGCAGCCCGATCGAGGCGGCTTCGAGCACGGTGAAGAAGTGGAACGACCACCGTGTGTACGTCTCGACCTTCGCCGGTGTGCTCTTGCCCCGCCACCAGCCGGACGGCCTGCCCATGCCCACCCCCACGTCCGTGGTCACCGCCGCGGCTCCCAGCGGAACCACCGGCGTACAGCAAACACCGCGATCACCGTCCAGGCCACCGCCGTGAAGAGGGCGCCCGCGGTGTCGTGGGCGGAGAGGTGCCCGGTCCAGCCGCCGCGGATCAGGGTGATCACCGGGGTGAGCGGCAGCAGTTCGCAGAACGGGGCCATGCCGTCGGGCAGCGTCTCCAGGGGGATGAAGGTCCCGGAGCCGACCAGCGACACCAGCGTCAGGGGCGTGGCCGCGACCTGGGCCCCCTCGACGCTCTTGCTGAAGCTCGCGGTGACGGCGGCGAGCGCCGGCCAGGTGATGAGCGCCAGCAGCAGTCCCAGCAGGACGAGTTGGGGTTCCTTGGGGGTGCCGACGCCGAGTGTCACCCGGTAGGCGACGGTCAGGATCAGGCACTGGGCGAGACCGATCGCGACCGAGGGCAGCGCGGCGCCCGCGAGGATCTCGACGTCCCGCAGCTCCCCGGTGCGCAGCCGCTTGAGGACGAGTTCCTCGCGGCGGGCCGCGTACACGCTCACCAGGGAGCTGTAGACGGCGAAGAGGAGCGAGAAGCCGATGGAGGAGGGGAGCAGGATCGACCCGACGGTGAGTCCGGTGCCCTTCAGGTCCATCGTGTCGACGGTCGAGCGGAGCATGAACGGCATGACCAGCGGTACGAACACCGCTGCCGCGAGGGTCGCCTTGGTGCGGCCCAGCAGCGTCAGTTCGGCGCGTGCCAGTGCTCTCGTCCGGCCGGCGGCCGTGGTCCTCGGCGTGCCGGCGCCGGTGGTGACTGCCGTTCCGCTCATGCCGCTGTCCCCCTCTTCCGCGCTTTCGCGGCGGTCCTGTCGTCCCGGGAACGCCCGGCCGTCTTCCGGGCGTCCGAGGCCGGTTCCGCCGTCCTCGGCCCGTGCGCGCCCTGCGTCGCCGCCTCCCGCGCGATCCGCAGGAACGCCTCCTCCAGGGAGGCCGAGCGCACATCGAGCCTCCGCAGCTCGACCCGCGCCCGCTCGGCCCACACGAGCAGGGCGGTGGCCGTCCGTTGCAGCTCGTGGGTGCGCAGCCTGATCACGCGGCCCGCTGTCTCGTGGCCGCTCACACCGAGTTCCGGCAGCGGGGGCAGATCGCCGGGGAAGTAGCCGTCGGGCAGCTCGAAGGAGACGTGCGACGGCTGGGAGGCGGTCACCTCGGCGGGAGTGCCGAGGGCAGCGATCCGTCCTTCGTGGAGGATCGCCAGCCGGTCGGCGAGTACCTCCGCCTCCTCCAGATAGTGGGTGGTCAGCAGGACCGTGGTCCCGCCGTCGCGCAGTTCACGGATCAACTCCCAGGTGCCGCGGCGGCCTTCGACGTCGAGTCCGGTCGTGGGCTCGTCGAGGAAGAGGACCTCGGGGGCGCCGAGGATCGCGAGCGCCAGGTCAAGGCGCCGCTTCTCACCGCCGGACAACTGCTTCACGCGCACGTCGGAGCGGTGCGCGAGGCCGGCCCTGTCCAGTGCCTGTTCCATGGGCCGGGCCCCACTGGTGCACGCGGCCCACATCCGCGCGGTCTCCGCGACCGTCAGCTCGGAAGGGAATCCGCCTTCCTGGAGCATCATGCCGATACGGGGGCGTACGGCGGCCCGGTCCGCGTACGGATCGTGCCCGAGGACCCGCACGCGCCCGCCGGCCGGGGGCGCCAGACCCTCGATCACCTCGACGGTGGAGGTCTTGCCCGCGCCATTGGTGCCGAGAAGAGCGAAGAGCTCACCGCGGCCCACGGAGAAGGTGACTCCGCGCACCGCCTCGAAAGCTCTTCCGTCGCCCCCGTACACGCGCCGCAGATCAGTGACCTCGATCACGTCATCTCGCTCGTTCGTGTTCATGAGATCAGCGTCCCGGCGGACGGGTCCCGGCAGCAGTGCGCGTTGTCATCACTCCGCATGACAAATGTCAGACGGCGTCCGGACATGAGCGCACCCGGACATGAGCGGCCGGTGATACGTGAATACGACAAAGGCCCCGGTCGACTGACCGGGGCCTTTGCTTCGCGGAGCGGACGACCAGGTTCGAACTGGCGACCTCAACCTTGGCAAGGTTGCGCTCTACCAACTGAGCTACGTCCGCATTGCCTCCGACCGGCTTCCACCGATCGGCGCGAGCACCACTCTACCTGATCGCCCTCAAGCTCTCGACAAGCTCGAGCAGGGGGAACCCCCATGCGTGATCGGTAAGCGATGCAGAGCGGGTGACAGGAATTGCACACTGCGCCTTCCCCCTGGAAGGGGGATGTTCTGCTACTGAACTACACCCGCACGACCTTCGGGTTCCGGCTTTTTCGGCCTGGCCCCTCGGCGTGTTCCAGACTCTAGCTGATCAGGCGGGGGTCAGCGCAAGTCGGTTGTTCCAGGGGTCCGGTGGAGGGGTCTCGCGGCACCCCGCCCGGGGCGCCGGCTCAGTGCGCCTCGGCGAACGCCTCGTAGACCCGCTTGGGGATCCGGCCGCGCGGCGGCACGTCCATCTTGTTGGAGCGGGCCCAGGCGCGGACCGCGGCCGGGTCGGGCGTCAGCGCGGTGTGCGTGTACGCCTTCCCGGACTTCGACTGCTTGCGGCCGGCCTCGACGTACGGCTCGAGCCGCTTACGCAGTTCCTCGGCATTGGATGGATTGAGGTCGATCTCGTACGACTTGCCGTCGAGTCCGAAGGCGATCGTTTCCGCCGCTTCCGAGCCGTCGATGTCGTCAAAGAGAGTGACCACGACACGCTGCGCCACGAATATCGGTCCCTTCGTGCGGCACCTCCGCGATCAACGGTCATGACGTGCGTGGACGCCACGGAGTTGTCGGGGAGATGTCGACTGTCCGGCTGTTATTGAGCAAAGTATCGGCTATTGCCAATTCCTTTGTACAGTGCCCGGCATTGCATTGTGAAGCCCGACTAAATCCCCCCGCGTGTCCGAAGGCAATGGAGTCCTACCGCTCTTCTGCGGTTTTTCCCAGGATTTTCCGTCGATGCCCCCGCGCCGATGCGGGATCGTGATCGGGGTCACGTAGGATTCTACGAATCTACGCGAGTAGAAATTTTGTACGGGTAGTCTGAAGGGACCTGCTCAGCACCACACACCGGGAGTGCCAGTGGCACGCGTCGTAGTCGACGTCATGCTCAAGCCGGAGATCCTCGACCCCCAGGGCCAGGCGGTGCAGCGTGCACTGCCGCGCCTCGGTTTCGAAGGTGTCTCCGACGTCCGTCAGGGAAAGCGATTCGAACTGGAAGTGGACGGACCGGTGGACGACGCCGCCCTCGCCCGCATCCATGAACTGGCGGAATCCTTCCTCGCCAACACCGTGATCGAGGACTTCACCGTCAAGGTCGAGGAAGTCGCGGAGGCCGGAAAGTGACCGCTCGTATTGGAGTCGTCACCTTTCCCGGCAGCCTCGACGACCGCGACACGCAGCGCGCGATCCGGCTGGCGGGCGCCGAACCCGTAGCTCTCTGGCACAAGGACAAGGACCTCAAGCAGGTCGACGCCGTGGTGCTGCCCGGCGGTTTCTCGTACGGCGACTATCTGCGGGCGGGCGCCATCTCGCGCTTCTCGCCGGTGATGGAGACCGTCATCGAGCAGGCGAAGTCCGGAATGCCGGTTCTCGGCATCTGCAACGGCTTCCAGGTCCTCACCGAGGCGCACCTTCTCCCCGGCGCGATGCTCGGCAACAACCACCTCCACTTCATCTGCCGTGACCAGAAGCTGCGGGTGGAGAACGCGGACACCGCCTGGACCGCCGACTACACGGCCGGCCAGGAGATCAACATCCCGCTGAAGAACATGGACGGGCGGTACGTCGCCGACGAGCACACGCTCGACATGCTGGAGGCCGAGGGCCGGGTCGCGTTCCGCTACGTGGTCCGTGGCGAAGCCGCTGATGGATGCGGCAACCCGAACGGCTCGCTGCGCGACATCGCCGGCATCACGAACGAGGCGGGCAACGTCGTCGGGCTGATGCCGCACCCGGAGCACGCCGTCGAGCCGCTCGTCGGCTCCGGCCGCACCGACGGCCTCCCCTTCTTCACCTCGATCCTCAAGAAGCTGGTCAACGCATGAGCCGCACGCCTCTGGACACGGTCGAGAACGCGGCCGCGACCCCCGACGTCGAGCTGCCCTGGGCCGAACTGGGCCTGAAGAAGGACGAGTACGAGCGCGTGGTCGAGATCCTCGGCCGCCGGCCCACCGGCGCCGAGCTCGCCATGTACTCCGTCATGTGGTCCGAGCACTGCTCCTACAAGTCCTCGAAGGTCCACCTCCGCCAGTTCGGCGAGAAGGCCCCGCAGTCCGACGCGCTGCTCGTCGGCATCGGCGAGAACGCCGGTGTCGTCGACGTCGGCCAGGGCTACGCGGTCACCTTCAAGGTCGAGTCGCACAACCACCCGTCGTACGTCGAGCCCTACCAGGGCGCGGCCACCGGCGTCGGCGGCATCGTGCGCGACATCATCGCCATGGGCGCCCGCCCGGTCGCGGTCGTCGACCCGCTGCGCTTCGGCGCGGCCGACCACCCCGACACCAAGCGCGTCCTGCCGGGCGTCGTCGCGGGCATCGGCGGCTACGGCAACTGCCTGGGCCTGCCCAACATCGGCGGCGAGGTCGTCTTCGACGCCTGTTACCAGGGCAACCCGCTCGTCAACGCCGGCGCCATCGGCGTCATGCGGCACGAGGACATCCACCTCGCGAAGGCGTCCGGCACCGGCAACAAGGTCATCCTGTACGGGGCCCGCACGGGCGGCGACGGCATCGGCGGCGCGTCGATCCTCGCCTCGGAGACCTTCGACGACGCCAAGCCGTCGAAGCGTCCCGCCGTCCAGGTCGGTGACCCCTTCCAGGAGAAGCTCCTCATCGAGTGCACCCTGGAGGCCTTCGCCGAGAAGCTGGTCGTCGGCATCCAGGACCTCGGCGCGGCCGGACTGTCCTGCGCCACCAGCGAGTTGGCGTCCAACGGCTCCGGCGGTATGCGCGTGACGCTGGACGACGTACCCCTGCGGGACTCGACTCTCTCGCCCGAGGAAATCCTCATGAGCGAGTCGCAGGAACGCATGTGCGCGGTCGTCGAGCCGTCGAAGGTCGACCGGTTCCTGGAGATCTGCGACAAGTGGGACGTCATCGCCACCGTCATCGGTGAGGTCACCGACGGCGACCGGCTGGAGATCTTCTGGCACGGCGGCAAGATCGTCGACGTCGACCCGCGCACGGTCGCGCACGACGGCCCGGTCTACGAGCGCCCCTACGCCCGCCCCGAGTGGCAGGACGCGCTCCAGGCCGACGACGCGAACAAGCTGCCCCGCCCGGCGACGGGCGAGGAACTGAAGGACCAGGTCCTCAGGCTCGTCTCCTCCCCGAACCAGGCCTCCAAGTCCTGGATCACCTCCCAGTACGACCACTTCGTGCAGGGCAACACGGTGCTGGCCCAGCCCGAGGACTCGGGCATGATCCGCATCGACGAGGAGACCGGGCTCGGCGTCGCCATCGCGACCGACGGCAACGGCCGTTACGCCAAGCTCGACCCTTACACGGGCGCGCAGTTGGCCCTCGCCGAGGCGTACCGCAACGTCGCGACGACCGGCGCCAAGCCGCTCGCCGTCTCCGACTGCCTGAACTTCGGCTCGCCCGAGGACCCGGCCGTCATGTGGCAGTTCGTCGAGGCGATCCGTGGACTGGCCGACGGCTGCCTGCAGTTGGGCACCCCGGTGACCGGCGGCAACGTCTCGCTGTACAACCAGACCGGCGAGGCCGCCATCCACCCGACCCCCGTCGTGGCCGTGCTGGGCGTCATCGACGACGTCGCCCGCCGCACCCCGGTCGCCTTCCAGGAAGAGGGCCAGCTCCTCTACCTGCTCGGTGACACCCGCGAGGAGTTCGGCGGCTCGGCCTGGTCGCAGGTCATCCACGACCACCTCGGTGGTCTGCCGCCGAAGGTCGACCTGGAGCGCGAGCGGCTGCTCGCCGAGATCCTCATCTCGGCCTCCCGCGACGGCATGATCGACTCCGCGCACGACCTGTCCGACGGCGGTCTCGTCCAGGCCGTGGTCGAGTCGGCGCTGCAGGGCGGCAAGGGCGCGCGGCTGATCGTCCCCGACGGTCTCGACGCGTTCACCTTCCTGTTCTCGGAGTCGGCGGGCCGCGCGGTCGTCGCCGTCCCGCGCTCGGAGGAGCTCCGCTTCAACGACATGTGCGGTGCCCGGGGTCTGCCCGTCACCCGCATCGGTGTCGTCGACGGCACCGAGTCGGACGCGACCGCGGTGATCGACGTCCAGGGCGAGTTCGTACTCTCCCTGACCGAGCTGCGCACGGCCCACGAGGCGACGATCCCGGCGCTGCTGGCGTAACCGGTTCAGCCCGAGCCCGTACGGGCTGAACGGCCTGTACGGCGAAGCCCCCGCCCGGATGCGGTTCCGGACGGGGGCTTCTCGGTTCATCGGACGTAGCTTTTGAGGATCTCCGTGTCGAGTTCGATGCCGATCGGGTCGGGGACGGACACCGTCTCGCCGAACTTCGCCGTGTGAAGGGTGCGGTATCCCCCGACCTTCCGGTCCGGGGCGCTGTGCACGGTGATGGTGCGGGAGTCCCGGTCGACCAGGAGGTACACCGGGGTTCCGGCCTGGCCGTAGGCGGCCGGCTTCTCGTGCCGGTCCCGTCGGTCGGTGTCGGAGTCGGAGTCGTACGAGGTGACCTCGACGACCATGAGCGTTCCGTCCGGGTCGGCCCATTCGCCCGCACCCGCGAAGTGGGCTTCGGGCGTGAGCACCGCGTCCGGTTTCGCCCTGCCCTCTCGATACGCCTCCACCCGGAGCCCTCGGCCCTGATACAGGTCCAGGTCGGGCCTGGCCTGCATACAGCGTCGGGCCAGCCAGGTCACGATGGTGTTCTGGTCTCCGTCGGTCGCCTTCTCGACCCCGATCCGTCCGTTGATGAATTCCGACGTGACGGTCTCGGGAGCGGCGGAGGCGATCGTTTCGAACTCCTCCACCGACATCTGAGACGTGTGCTCGGCCATAGCCATCATGTTCACCCCCTTCCAGGCGCAGGCCAGTGTTGTCCACGTCCGGTGGCGCCGGGTGGCTTTCGCCGCCGTTCACGCTCACGGGTGACCGTCCTCGTTCGCCTCGTTCGCCTCGTTCGCCTCGTTCGCCTCGTTCGCCTCGTTCGCCTCGTTCGTGCGGGCCGGGTACGCGTGGGCGTTGACGCTTCAGCGCGGAGCGTCGCCCTTCCGCGCCTGGCCACCGCCCGGGGGCCTGAACGGATCTGCCGTCAAGCCATAGGCTCCCAGCCATGCCTCCGGTCAAGAAGCGCGCACGGACGTACGACCCCGCCAAGATCCGCGCCGCCGTGCGGGCGCAGTTCGGGAACGTACGGGAGGGTGTCCGTACCCTCACCCCGGAGCAACTCGCCCTGCCCACGAGGCTTGGTGAGTGGTCGGTGCGGGAGCTGGTCGCGCACATCGGGACGGCCCTCGACGTGGTCGGCCGGAACCTCGACCGGCCCGCTCCCGCGAAGGCGGAGGTCGCCGTGCTCGACTGGCCGTTCGGGACGTCCGCGAACTCCGGGGACATCGCCGACACGGCCCGGCAACTCGCCGAGCGCCGTCCTGATCCCGTCGCCTACCTCGCCGGCGTCGGGGAGCGTTTCGCCGAGCGGCTCGCCGCGCACCCCGCCGGCACCCGGCTGCTCGCCACCGGTACCGGCGCGATGACCCTCGCCGACTACCTCGTCACCCGCACCGTGGAACTCGTCGTCCACACCGACGACTTGAACGCGGCCGTCCCCGGGCTCGACATCCCCTTCGACCGCCAGGCCCTCGCCGCCTGCACCCGGCTGCTCGCCGACGCCATCGCCGTGAAGGCGCCCGGCGCGTCGACGGAGGTCCGGATCCCGCCGTACGCCGTCGTGCAGTGCGTGGAAGGGCCCCGGCACACCCGTGGCACTCCGCCGAACGTCGTCGAGACGGACCCGCTGACCTGGATCCGGCTGGCGACGGGACGCACGCGGTGGAAGGCGGCGCTGGACGACGCGAAGGTCAGCGCGAGCGGTGAGCGCGCCGATCTGGCCGCGCTGCTGCCCCTGATGGGCTGAACCCACCCGCATCACCCTCGGGGAACCGGTCCCCCACCCCTCCCGTCACATCGGCATGGACAAGCAGCGAATGACCCTCGGTGTCCTGACCCTGCTTCCCCTTGCGGCCGCGTGCGGTACCCAGACGGCGGGGGGCGGTTCGGCCCGGACGGAGACGGCGTCCGTGACCGGGGTCCACTGGACGGTCGACCGTCTCACCGTGGACGGGAAGACCGCGCGGGCACCCTCCGGCGCGTATCTGAAGATCGGTGACGACGGTCGCGTCAGCGGCAACCTCGGCTGCAACGGGTTCGGTTCGAAAGCCACCTTCGAGGGTGACCGTGTCGCGTTCGGCGGGATGTGGACGACCGACATGGCCTGCGAGAACGGCCCGATGAGCTTCGAGCGGAGCCTCGGCCGCACCTTCGCGGACAAGGGCGCGTTCACGGCGAAGGCCGACGGCGACCGGCTGACGCTCACCACCGACGGCGGCGACCGGATCAGCCTCACGAGGGAGAAGGACGCACCCCTGCGGGGGACGAAGTGGACGGTCACGGCACTGGGTGACAAGAACGTCTCCCAACCGCTCCCGAAGGGGGCGAACGCGTTCTTCGTCCTCCGCGCGGACGGCACCTTCGACGGCCGGCTCGGCTGCAACCACGCGTCCGCCCAGGCCACCGTCGGCGACGGACATATCACCCTCGGTCCGGCCAGGACCACCCGCATGATGTGCCAAGACTCACTCATGAGGACCGAGAAGACACTGCTGGGGCTCTTCGACGGCAAGGTCGCCTACACGTTGGATCATCGCGGCATCGCGCTGACCAGCGAGAACGGCACTGTCGTCAGCGCGGTGGCCGCCAAGTGATCAACTGAGGGCCCATATCCCCAATTCGGACCAGTGGTCGATCTCGCCTACACTCGGTGCCGTGCCACGTGGTGACGGTCGACTCAATCATGATCTGCTCCCCGGTGAGAAAGGCCCCCAGGACGCTTGTGGCGTCTTCGGTGTCTGGGCTCCGGGCGAAGAGGTCGCCAAGCTCACTTACTTCGGGCTCTACGCCCTCCAGCATCGGGGTCAGGAATCCGCGGGAATCGCGGTCAGCAACGGCTCCCAGATCCTCGTCTTCAAGGACATGGGCCTCGTGTCCCAGGTCTTCGACGAGACCTCGCTCGGTTCGCTCCAGGGTCATATCGCGGTCGGTCACGCCCGCTACTCGACCACCGGTGCCTCCGTGTGGGAGAACGCCCAGCCGACGTTCCGCGCCACCGCGCACGGTTCCATCGCGCTCGGCCACAACGGCAACCTGGTCAACACGGCGCAGCTCGCCGAGATGGTCGCGGACCTGCCCAAGCAGGAGGGCCGCACCACCCGTGTGGCGGCCACCAACGACACCGACCTGCTCACCGCGCTCCTCGCGGCCCAGGTCGACGACGACGGCAAGCCGCTGACCATGGAAGAGGCCTCCGCCAAGGTCCTCCCCCAGGTCATGGGCGCCTTCTCGCTCGTGTTCATGAACGAGCACACCCTCTACGCCGCCCGTGACCCGCAGGGCATCCGCCCGCTGGTCCTCGGCCGCCTGGAGCGTGGCTGGGTGGTGGCCTCCGAGTCCGCGGCCCTCGACATCTGCGGCGCCAGCTATGTGCGCGAGATCGAGCCGGGCGAGTTCGTCGCCATCGACGAGAACGGCCTGCGGAGCTCGCGATTCGCGGAAGCGAAGCCCAAGGGCTGCATCTTCGAGTACGTCTACCTGGCCCGCCCCGACACGGACATCGCCGGCCGGAACGTGTACCTCTCGCGCGTCGAGATGGGCCGCAAACTCGCCAAGGAAGCCCCTGTGGAGGCCGACCTGGTGATAGCGACTCCGGAGTCCGGGACGCCCGCCGCGATCGGTTACGCGGAGGCCTCCGGCATCCCGTTCGGCGCCGGCCTGGTCAAGAACGCGTATGTCGGCCGGACCTTCATCCAGCCGTCGCAGACGATCCGCCAGCTCGGAATCCGCCTGAAGCTGAATCCGCTCAAGGAAGTCATCAAGGGCAAGCGCCTGGTCGTCGTCGACGACTCGATCGTGCGCGGCAACACCCAGCGCGCCCTGGTCCGGATGCTCCGCGAGGCCGGTGCGGCCGAGGTCCACATCCGGATCTCCTCCCCGCCCGTGAAGTGGCCCTGCTTCTTCGGCATCGACTTCGCGACCCGCGCCGAGCTGATCGCGAACGGCATGACCATCGAGGAGATCGGCACCTCGCTCGGCGCCGACTCCCTCTCGTACATCTCCATCGACGGGATGATCGAGGCCACGACGATCGACAAGCCGAATCTGTGCCGCGCCTGCTTCGACGGCGAGTACCCGATGGAGCTTCCCGACCCCGAACTGCTCGGCAAGCAGCTCCTGGAGACCGAGCTGGCCGCGGGTCCCGCAGCCACGGCCGCGGCTGACGCCATCCGTCGCCCGTAGCGCCGCAGAGCCCCGTTTCACCAACCCGAAAGATCCCAGGCAATGCCTTCTGTGTCTGATCAGTCCCCTCCGGCGACAGGCAGTGCCTCCGGTGCGTCCTACGCGGCTGCCGGAGTCGACATCGAGGCGGGCGACCGCGCCGTTGAACTGATGAAGGAGTGGGTGAAGAAGACGCAGCGCCCCGAGGTCCTCGGTGGCCTCGGCGGCTTCGCCGGCCTCTTCGACGCCTCCGCCCTCAAGCGTTTCGAGCGTCCGCTGCTCGCCTCCGCCACCGACGGTGTGGGCACCAAGGTCGACATCGCCCGGCAGCTGGGCGTGTACGACACCATCGGCCACGACCTCGTCGCGATGGTCATGGACGACATCGTGGTGTGCGGCGCCGAGCCGCTCTTCATGACCGACTACATCTGTGTGGGCAAAGTCCACCCGGAGCGGGTGGCGGCCATCGTGAAGGGCATCGCCGAGGGCTGTGTCCTGGCGGGATGCGCCCTGGTGGGCGGCGAGACGGCCGAACACCCCGGTCTGCTCGGTCCGGACGACTTCGACGTCGCGGGCGCCGGTACGGGCGTCGTCGAGGCCGACCAGCTCCTCGGCCCGGATCGCATCCGTACGGGTGACGCGGTGATCGCCATGGCGGCCTCCGGTCTTCACTCGAACGGGTACTCGCTCGTCCGGCACGTCCTCTTCGACCGGGCGAACCTGCGCCTGGACCAGCACATCGAGGAGTTCGGCCGCACGCTCGGCGAGGAGCTCCTGGAGCCCACCAAGATCTACTCGCTGGACTGCCTGACGCTGACGAAGAGCACCGAGGTGCACGCCTTCAGCCACATCACCGGCGGCGGCCTGGCGGCCAACCTGGCGCGGGTCGTCCCGGACGGTCTGCACGCCGTGGTCGACCGCGAGACCTGGACCCCCGCGCCGGTCTTCGACCTGGTCGGCAGGACCGGTGGCGTCGAGCGCCTGGAGCTGGAGAAGACGCTGAACATGGGCGTCGGCATGATGGCGATCGTTCCCGAGGAGTCCGCCGAGGTCGCCCTCGCCGTCCTCGCGGACCGCGGAGTGGACGCCTGGATCGCCGGTGAGATCACCGAGCGCGGGGACCACACGACGGGCGCGGCGCTCATCGGCGACTACGCGAACTGAAGCAGGCGACCACGGGGGCTGAAGCCGGCGACCAGCGGGCCGAAGCCCCCGAAGCAGCACGAAACCCGGTCCGGCGCTGAGGCCCCGGACCGGGTGAAGTGCAGTCGCTACGAGAAAACCGCCAGGCGGGATCTACCAGAAGCCCACGCCAGGAGATCCGCTACGAGAAGAGATCGCGGAAACTGCGAGGGACGCTGTTGCGTCAAGCGCCGCGACGTTGCGACTGGGGACCGGACTCCTCGTCCTCGTCCTCGTCGTCGTCGTTGTAGAGATCCGCGTACTGTGCGTACGGGTCGTCTTCCTCGTCGTCGTCTTCGAACGGCTCGCCATTCGGCGGCTGGCTCGAAGTCGAAGCGCCCAGCTCATTGGCCAGACGCGAGAGGTCAGTCCCGCCGCTGCTGTACTTCAGCTGGCGGGCGACCTTCGTCTGCTTGGCCTTTGCCCGGCCGCGCCCCATGGCTCGACCCCCTCGGATACGGGGCTCGACGGCCCCAGAGTCTTGACACGCGTTCATGATCTGGAACGGACTCTCCGTGGAGAGACCGGTCCGTAGGGCTTCCACGGTACCTGAGCCCGCGCCCATACGGTACGTCGCCCGCAGCACGCGCCTTCACCCAGAACCCGCGAGGTGCCCTGTCCTCGCTGGTCAACCGCGATTTTAACCTCTTCTTGGCGTACGACCCGCCGACAGACGTGAGAGTTCTCTCCCAACCGGCCGCCGACGGGTCCCTGACAAGCGCCTATGGCCCCGGAAGGGGTCAGTGACTCCGCGCCTCCGCCATCCGCTGCTCGGCGATCCGGTCGGCCGCCGCGGCCGGCGGAATCCCGTCCTGCTTCGCACGTGCGAATATGGCCAGCGTGGTGTCGAAGATCTTCGTGGCCTTCGCCTTGCACCGGTCGAAGTCGAAGCCGTGCAGCTCGTCGGCGACCTGGATGACACCGCCCGCGTTCACCACGTAGTCGGGGGCGTACAGGATGCCGCGGTCCGCGAGATCCTTCTCCACACCCGGGTGCGCCAGCTGGTTGTTGGCGGCACCGCACACGATCCGGGCGGTGAGCACCGGCACGGAGTCGTCGTTGAGCGCCCCGCCCAGCGCGCACGGCGCGTAGATGTCGAGGCCCTCGGTGCGGATGAGCGCCTCGGTGTCCGCGACGGCCGTGACACCGGAGGGGTGCCGGTCCAGGATCCGCCGTACGGAGTCGGCCCGCACGTCCGTGATCACGACCTCGGCGCCGTCCTCGCGCAGGTGCTCGACCAGGTGGTGGCCCACCTTGCCGACGCCGGCGACGCCGACCTTGCGGCCACGCAGCGTCGGGTCGCCCCACAGGTGCTGGGCGGAGGCCCGCATGCCCTGGAAGACACCGAACGCGGTCAGGACCGACGAGTCGCCCGCGCCGCCGTTCTCCGGGGAGCGGCCGGTCGTCCACCGGCACTCCCGCGCCACGACGTCCATGTCGGCCACGTAGGTGCCGACGTCGCACGCGGTGACGTACCGGCCGCCGAGCGAGGCGACGAACCGGCCGTACGCGAGGAGCAGCTCCTCGGACTTGATCTGCTCGGGGTCGCCGATGATGACGGCCTTGCCGCCGCCGTGGTCGAGCCCGGCCATGGCGTTCTTGTACGACATCCCGCGCGCGAGGTTGAGGGCGTCGGCGACGGCCTCCTGCTCGCTCGCGTACGGGTAGAAGCGCGTGCCGCCGAGGGCGGGGCCCAGGGCGGTGGAGTGGATGGCGATGACGGCCTTGAGGCCGCTGGCGCGGTCCTGGCAGAGCACGACTTGCTCATGACCCCCCTGATCCGAACGGAAAAGGGTGTGCAGTACATCAGCAGGCGCGCCGGTTACGTCGGTCACTGTGGTGACTCCCAGGTAAAAAGCGGCGGTTGGGTGCGGGGCCCGTGCGGATGGCGGGCTCCGTGGGGATGAGACTAGAGCCTGTGCCGACCCGCCCTCGGCGCAGTGTTCAGGATCACCTACGGGCGGGGTACAGCCATGGTTCGATTTGCATAGATTTCTCTTCAGGTTGTGAGCGGTTCTCGCTGGTTTTCCCGGTGGTCGACGGGGGAGGGAGCAGGCGTGCCCAAGGTGTCCGCGGTGATCGTCCCGTACACGTCGTATCTGCGGGTGTACGAGCCACTGGCCGCGTTCCCCGAGTCCGAGCGCGCCCACTGGACGCGCTACGCCCGGCGCGCCGAGCACCCCTCGTACCAGGACGAACTGCGCCGCTCGCTGGCCGACTTGCTGCCCACCCCGCCGGTCCCCGTGCCGGTGCACGAGAGCGGCGACGCGTTCGTGGCCGAGGTGGACGGGGTGGTGTGCGTCTGCCCCTGGCGCACCCGGCTGCGCGGCTGGCAGGCCCTGGACGAGCTGGGCGAGGAGCTTCCGGCGTCCGTGCTGGACGCGGTGCTGCCGCCGCTGGTGCGCCGTCAGGCCGCGCTGGACTACGAGCGCTGGCTGGTGCGCAACCCCGACGCCCGCCCGTGGATCCGCACCGCGACCTGGCAGGTGCCGCTGAACTGGTTCGTGCTCGTCACGGACGAGGAGCGGGAGTACGAGAAGGGGACGGGCTCCGCCGGAGCCGCGCCGCTGCTGCGCTACCGGACACCGATGGTGCAGGCGCGGCGGCGCACGGCGCGGGCGCTGCGGACGCTCAGGGACGCCCTGGACGAAGGGCCGCTCATCGAGGGCCTGGTGGACGTGGGGCGCTGGCTGGAGGAGTTCCATCCGAGCTCCCTGGTCGAGCTGGACTACGGCGGGCTCGTGCACACGCTGCCGGCCGGGGAGCTGGAGGGCGACCACTCCGCGGCGGACGTCGCCGAGGGCATCGAGGCGCTGCGCACCGGGGACGGGGCGGCGGCGGGCGAGGCGTACGGCCGGCTGGTGGAGCGCTGGCGGTCGGTCAGGGACCGGCGTTCGTCGAACTGACGCGTCGCGCGGGCGCGCGAGGCCGGGGCGGGCGCCGCCCCATGGTTCGGGTGGGGAGGGAGGTGGCTCCCGGGCCCCCGGTTCAGTGTGATCTGCTTCTCACAGGTTTCCGTCGAACTCGCGTATGGTCCTCACACGCTGAAGAACCCTCACGTCCAGGACGTAGGTCCCGATCCGGGCTTATGCGTCAACGGGTGTCAAGCGTGACGGACGGCACTTACCCGGCTCTTGCATCGCTTCCCCCTCCTCGTGTCAAAATAGGACAAGGAGCCCGGGGGAGGGCTCCCTCCGCCCATGTTTGGGGGGAATCTCGGCATTGCACGCTTTGGGGGGTCTGGTGACTCCTGATCGCCCCTGTGACTGATCGTCACAGTGGCGTGACTGTCCGCTATGGCATGGTCCATCGGCTTCCGTCGCTGATGAACACCTGGGAGGGCAATTCCATCGGTTTGGCCGACGCGGCTGGACGGATGGTGTAGTTGTAGTGCCGAGGACAAGCCGTTCGTCCTATAACCGACTCGACTCGCGTCCGCCATTTCGGGCAACGCGGGTCAAGGTGCAGAATTTAGAGGAAAGAACCGAGAAGGTTCGGTTCTCCCGAGGAGGCCGCTCATGACCGCTCGCACCCCTGATGCCGAGCCGCTGCTGACCCCCGCTGAGGTCGCCACGATGTTCCGCGTCGACCCCAAGACGGTCACGCGGTGGGCGAAGGCCGGCAAGCTCACATCCATCCGCACGCTCGGCGGACACCGCCGTTACCGCGAGGCTGAGGTCCGCGCACTGCTCGCGGGTATCCCGCAGCAGCGCAGCGAAGCCTGAACCATCGCATAACCGGACAAGTCAACGGGTCCCCCAACCCGTCGAGGCGTCCACACCGCAGCTCCAAGCGACGCGGGTTCTGCCCCAACAGAGCTCACGCCCAAGCTTTATCGCCACTTGAACAGGGTGCGTCGTAGATCGCGCTGGACTCCGCCGGGTCCAGCGCGATCTTTTTTGTGCGGTCCACGCGCCTCGACGGCCGGCCTGTGAGCGGCCTTGTCGGAGTCTGGGGGCGGGTGTCGGATCGGCTGTGGAAGTCCTCGACGAGGAGTGCAATTGCACATATTAAATTGACTGGTTGTAGGAGGGGGGTAAGTTCCACACTTCTGAAAACATATGCGGTGACTCCCGTCACATGCCACAGTCCTTGTCGCCCGCGAGCCTTCTGCGCTAGGGGAGTTGGGGCCGCGAGAGGTCGTGTCGCGTCGGGGCGCGCGCCGCGGGACGGTCGTCGAGGCGGCCCTCGGTCACGCTGTCGAGGGACTTTCGTCCTCCGGGGTGTTCTCGGGGTCCTGCTCGTCGTGCGGAGCGGGCTCCATGGCCAGCCGCGCGAGCCGGTGACAGATCGGGCAGTGCCGCGTCAGATGGCGGTACCCGGAGGCGGCCGCCAGATGGGCTCGGAGCAGAGCCCGGGTCTCGTGCCGAGCGGACACCGTCATACGCACCTCCGGAAGGCCGGCAGGGCGAGGGCCCTGGATTCCGGGGTACCGGCGGAATGTGACGCCGTCAAGGGACGCGAACGCGCCGCAGGGGCGCCCCTGGAGGTCCCGACGGCCGTACGTGGACCGGTGCGCGCACGCGAACGCGGACCGGTACGCACGCGCCGACGCGGAAACGAGGAAGCGGGCGGGGGCGGACGGGAGCGGGCATGCGAAAAGGCCCGGAGCCGAAGCTCCGGGCCTTTCTTCACGCGGTCCTGACGGGATTTGAACCCGCGGCCTCCACCTTGACAGGGTGGCGAGCACTCCAAACTGCTCCACAGGACCTTGTTTCGCAGCGACTTGTTCTTGCGCTGTGCTGCGAAATGAGACTGTACAGGAGGGCGGGCCCGGGGTCGAACTCACCACGCGTACAGACGTCGTTACGGGGCGGCGGCGTCGATCGCCTTCACGATCCGCTTGTCGGAGACGGGGTACGCCGTGCCGAGCGCGTGGGCGAAGTAGCTGACCCGGAGCTCCTCGATCATCCAGCGGATGTCCAGGACCGGCGAGGGCACCGGCCGGCCCTGCGGGAGCTGCTCCAGGAGCCAGGCGTACTCGTCCTGCATCTCGTGGACCTTCTCCATGCGGCTGGTGTCCCGCTGGACGCCGGTCGGCATCTGCTGGAGACGGCGGTCCGCGGCGACCAGATAGCGCATCAGGTCCGGCAGCCGCCGCAGTCCCGTCGCCGTGACGAAACCGGGCTTCACCAGGGCGTCCAGCTGCTTGCGTACGTCCGCGAGGTTCGCGAGCAGCGTCGGGCTCCTGACGCCCTTCAGGCGGCGCTCGCAGGCCTGCCAGGCGGCGAGGACCTGCTGCACCTGCCCGACCGTGCGCACGGTCGTGTCGACGATCTCGGCGCGCACCTTGTCGTAGAGCTTCCGGTACGACTCCTCGTCCCACGCCGGGCCGCCGAAGTCACCGATCAGCTTGTCCGCCGCGGCCATCGCGCAGTCGTCGAAGAGCGCCTGGACCGAACCGTGCGGGTTCGCGGACAGGGCGAGCTTCTGGGCGTTGGTGAGCTTGTCCGAGGCGAACTTGCCCGGGTTGACCGGGATGTTCCGCAGGATCAGCCGGCGGGTGCCCTTCCACATGGCCTCGGCCTGCTCGGCCTCCGTGTCGAAGAGCCGCACGGAGACGGTGTTCGCCGCCGGCCCGTCGTCGACCAGCGCCGGGTACGCCTTCACCGGCTGGCCCGCCCGGCGCGTCTCGAAGAGCCGCGTGAGCGTGCCGATCGTCCAGTCCGTCAGACCCGTGCGTTCCAGCGACTCGCCGCCCTCGCGCTCCGCCGTCGCCGCGGCGGCCTGCGAGATCGCCTGGCGCGCCTTCGGCTTCAGCCGGACCTTCAGGGCCTCCAGGTCCTTGTCCTCGGCGAGCTTGCGGCGCCGCTCGTCGACGATCCGGAAGGTGATCCTCAGGTGGTCGGGGAGCCGCGACCAGTCGAAGTCGTCCGCCGTCAGCGGCACTCCGACCATGCGCTTGAGCTCGCGCGCCATCGTCTGCGGCAGCGGCTCCTGGAGAGGCACGGCCCGCTCCAGGAACTTCTGCGCGAAGTTCGGGGCGGGAACGTAGTTCCGCCGGATCGGCTTCGGCAGGGAACGGATCAGCTCCGTCACCACTTCCTCCCGCAGCCCCGGGATCTGCCAGTCGAAGCCCTCGTCCGTGACCTGGTTCAGGACCTGGAGCGGGACGTGGACGGTCACGCCGTCCGCGTCCGCCCCCGGCTCGAACTGGTAGGTCACCCGGAACTTCAGCCGCCCCTGGAGCCAGGAGTCGGGGTAGTCGTCCTTCGTGACCTGCCCGGCCCGGTCGTTGATGAGCATCGAGCGCTCGAAGTCGAGGAGTTCGGGCTCCTCGTGGCGCTTGTGCTTCCACCAGGAGTCGAAGTGCGCCCCGGACACGACGTGTTCGGGCACCCGCTGGTCGTAGAAGTCGTACAGGGTCTCGTCGTCGACCAGGATGTCCCGGCGGCGGGCCCGGTGCTCCAGCTCCTCGACCTCGGTGAGGAGCTTGCGGTTGTCGGCGAAGAACTTGTGGTGCGTACGCCAGTCGCCCTCGACGAGCGCGTTACGGATGAACAGCTCGCGACTGGCCTCCGGGTCGATCCGCCCGTAGTTCACCTTCCGCTGCGCGACGATCGGCACGCCGTACAGCGTGACCTTCTCGTACGCCATCACGGCGGCCTGGTCCTTCTCCCAGTGCGGTTCGCTGTACGTCCGCTTGAGGAGATGGCCGGCCAGCGGTTCGACCCACTCCGGCTCGATGCGGGCGTTGACGCGCGCCCAGAGCCGGGAGGTCTCGACGAGTTCGGCGGACATCACGAAACGCGGGGGCTTCTTGAAGAGCGCCGAACCCGGGAAGATCGCGAACTTGGCGCTGCGGGCGCCCAGGTACTCGTTCTTCCCCGTGCTCTTCCCGCTCTCCCCGCCGGTCTCCTTCACGTCCTTCATGCCGACGTGCGAGAGCAGGCCGGCGAGCAGCGACACATGGACGCTCTGCTCGGGCGCGTCCTCCTCGTTGAGGTGGATGCCCATCTGCTTGGCGACGGTCCGCAGCTGGCTGTAGATGTCCTGCCACTCGCGGATGCGCAGGAAGTTCAGGTACTCCTGCTTGCACATCCGGCGGAACGCGGACGAACCGCGCTCGGTCTGCTGCTCGCGGACGTAGCGCCACAGGTTGAGGAAGGCGAGGAAGTCGGACGTCTCGTCCTTGAAGCGGGCGTGCTGCTGGTCGGCCTGCGCCTGCTTCTCGGACGGACGCTCGCGCGGGTCCTGGATGGAGAGCGCGGCCGCGATCACCATGACCTCGCGGGCGCAGCCGTTCTTGTCGGCCTCCAGGACCATCCGGGCGAGCCGGGGGTCGACGGGCAGCTGGGCGAGCTTGCGGCCGGTCGGCGTGAGCCGCTTGCGGTGGTCCTTCTCCGCCGGGTCCAGCGCGTTCAGCTCATGGAGGAGCTGGACGCCGTCGCGGATGTTGCGGTGGTCCGGCGGGTCGATGAAGGGGAACTTCTCGATGTCGCCGAGGCCGGCCGCGGTCATCTGGAGGATGACGGAGGCGAGGTTCGTCCGGAGGATCTCGGCGTCGGTGAACTCCGGCCGGGAGAGGAAGTCGTCCTCGGAGTACAGCCGGACGCAGATGCCGTCGGACGTACGGCCGCAGCGGCCCTTGCGCTGATTGGCGCTGGCCTGCGAGACCGGCTCGATGGGCAGCCGCTGCACCTTCGTGCGGTGGCTGTACCGGGAGATGCGCGCGGTGCCCGGGTCGATGACGTACTTGATGCCCGGGACGGTCAGGGAGGTCTCGGCGACGTTGGTGGCCAGAACGATCCTGCGTCCGGTGTGGGCCTGGAAGACGCGGTGCTGCTCGGCGTGCGAGAGCCGCGCGTACAGGGGCAACACCTCGGTGAAGCGGTAGTTCTTCTTCGTCAGCGCGTCGGCCGTGTCGCGGATCTCGCGCTCGCCCGACAGGAAGACGAGGATGTCGCCCTTGCCCTCGGCCTGGAGCTCCTCGACGGCGTCGCAGATCGCGGTGATCTGGTCGCGGTCGGTGTCCTCCGAGTCCTCTTCCAGGAGGGGGCGGTAGCGCACCTCCACGGGGTACGTCCGCCCGCTGACCTCGACGATCGGGGCCTCGCCGAAGTGCCGGGAGAAACGCTCCGGGTCGATGGTCGCGGAGGTGATCACGACCTTGAGATCGGGCCGCTTGGGCAGCAGCTGGGCGAGGTAGCCGAGCAGGAAGTCGATGTTCAGGGACCGCTCGTGGGCCTCGTCGATGATGATCGTGTCGTACGCGCGCAGCTCGCGGTCCGTCTGGATCTCGGCGAGCAGGATGCCGTCCGTCATGAGCTTGACGAAGGTGGCGTCCGGGTTCACCTGGTCGGTGAAGCGGACCTTCCAGCCGACGGCCTCGCCGAGCGGGGTGTCCAGCTCGTCCGCGACCCGCTCGGCGACGGTACGGGCGGCGATACGACGGGGCTGGGTGTGCCCGATCATGCCGCGGACGCCACGGCCCAGCTCCATGCAGATCTTCGGGATCTGGGTGGTCTTGCCGGACCCGGTCTCCCCGGCGACGATCACCACCTGGTGATCACGGATGGCCTCCGCGATCACGTCCTTCTTCTGGCTGACCGGGAGCTGCTCGGGATAGGTGATGGCGGGCACGCGGGCGCGGCGCGCGGCCATCCGGACCTCGCCCTTGGTGACCTCCGCCTCGATCTCGGCGAACACGGCGGAGCGGGCCTCGGGCTTGTGGATCTTGCGTGCGCCTTCGAGCCTGCGCCCGAGCCGGTGCGCGTCGCGCAGGGACAGCTCGGCCAGGCGGGCGGCGAGATCGCCGAGGGCGGGGGCAGGGTGCGTAGACATACGCGGTCCAGGATCTCACCTCGGGGAAATGGCTGGCGAACGCTTTTGCGCGCCCCGGCCGTCCGGCCCTGCCCGCGCCGCTTTCCGGACCCGTGGCGGGACGGGCGGGAGCCGGTCCCGCCACGCTGGACGGCACCGCGTTCCGGCGCCCGCCGCTGTGCGGCCGGCGCAGTCCCGGGGGCGCCGGCCGGTCCCTGGCTACTCCTGGGGATGCGGCTCGTCCCGGGCTGCTTCCGGGGACGCCGCCGGCGCCGGGACTGCCGCCGAGGGCGCGGCCGGTCCCGAGGGCGCTGCCGGTGCCGGGACTGGTCCCGGGGCGGGGACCTGCGGCTGCGCCATGGCCCTGGCCGTGTTCGAGACCGCCTTGATGCCCAGGTAGGCAGTGGTCGTGCCGCTCACCGCGGTGAAGGCGGCGGTCAGCACGCCGACGCTCACCGCGTCGTCGCCGTGGAGCTGCCAGACCCCGAAGACCGCGACGCCGACGATCGCGAGATTGCTGATGACGACCGCGAGAAGCCCGTACCGCGCCCGGTCCTTCTCCAGTTCGGTGTCCTGAACCACTCTGGCCTCGTCCCGGCTCATGTCATCCCCGCCCCGAAGGAACCCGCTCGATCAGCCAGAAGGTAGCGCCGACCGGACGCGGTGCCAAGCCACACGCTCCTCACCGATCGCACCCGTCGGCGTGACGGAGAAACCGGTGATGACGGGCTGCTTCCGGCGCCGCAGCGTGCCGGCCTTCTGCTGGACGGTGGTCTCGCCCGAGGAGTCCCCCTAAGGTTCCGCGAACGACGAAAACCCCCTCCGGGCGACCCGGAGAGGGTTTTCGTTCTGGTGGCTGGGGCCGGGGTCGAACCGGCGACCTATCGCTTTTCAGGCGATCGCTCGTACCAACTGAGCTACCCAGCCACGAGGTTTCCGGAGAAACCTCAGCGGTCCTGACGGGATTTGAACCCGCGGCCTCCACCTTGACAGGGTGGCGAGCACTCCAAACTGCTCCACAGGACCATGCTCTTGTGTGCGACGCGTGAATAGTGTCGCACACGGTGTTGCGTGCCCCCAACGGGATTCGAACCCGTGCTACCGCCTTGAAAGGGCGGCGTCCTAGGCCGCTAGACGATGAGGGCTATCGGCCCGCCTGGGCGCTTCTCAGCGCGTCGGGGACGTCATGAGCATATGGGATGGCGGGGGGTATCGCCAAAACGGTTTACGGGGTGGTCCCGGAGGGGCTCGGGGAGGGGCTCGGCGACAGGGGCGCGCCGGGCTGGTTCTCCTTCGGGAGATGCCGGCTGACCTCGGCCGTCGTCTGGCCGAGACCGCCCAGTTCGATCTCGTCCCAGGCCTGCAGCCGACGGGTGTCGCGGTCGAGGTAGAGGACCGAGGCCTCGATCGGGTCCGGGTACTGGCCCTCGACCGCGCGCAGTCCGCTGCCGCCCGTCGAACCCTCGATACGCAGCCGTGTGCCGTCTTTCATGACCTCCATCCCCTCGTGGTGCAGATGACCGGCCAGCACCATCGGCACCTGGCCGTCCGTCCCGCGGGCGGCCGACGGCTCGTGGGCGATGGCGATGTCCACCGGGGTGCCCGCGGCACGCTGGTCGCGCAGGGCCGAGGCCAGCCGGGCGCCCGCGAGGTACTCCCGCGCGTCGCCGCCCGGCGCGACCGAGCGGTCCGGGGTGAACTGGGGGTCGCCGATGCCGGCGAAGCGCAGACCCGCGATCGTGACCGCCCGGCCGTCGTCGAGGACGTGCACGTTCTTCATGTGTTCCAGGTAGCGCTGTGTCTCGCGCGAGTCGTGGTTTCCGCGGACCCAGACGTACGGGGCGCCCAGGTTGGGGATCGGGTCCAGGAAGCCGTTCTCGGCCGTCGAGCCGTGGTCCATCGTGTCGCCGGAGTCGACGATCACATCGATGGCGTACTGCTTCACGAGCGAGGCGATGATCTTCCAGCTCGCCGGGTTCAGATGGATGTCGGAGACGTGCAGAACCCGGATCGTGGTCGGGTCGGGCTCGTAGGCGGGGAGGGTGGAGGTGACGTCGTACAGCTTCGTCACGTTCGTCACCAGACGCGCCAACTCCTTCTGGTAGACGTCGAATTCACTGACGATGCTGCGGGCGTCGCCGACCAGGGAGGGCGCGGAGGCGAGGAGCCCGGAGTACTTCGGCTCCAGGACGGACTCGGGGTTCCAGGTGGCGTAGGCGGTCCCTCCCGAGGCGGCCAGCAGGGCGAGGGCGAGGCCGCCCGCGGCGAGGGCCCGGCGCGGCCGGCGGTAGACCGCGAGGCCGAGGGCGGCGGCGCCGCCGACCACCGCTGTGCAGGAGCGGACGGCCAGGTCGAGGGTGCCGTGCTCGACGTCCCGCACGATCTCGTCCTGGAGTCCGGCGAGCCGCTCCGGGTGGTCGACGAGGGCCTGGGAGCGCTCCGGGTCGAGCCGGTCCACGTCCACGTCGAGGCGCAGCGGGGCCTCGTGGCTGCGCAGTTCCAGTGCGCCGAGCGGGGAAATGTTGATCTTCGTGCCGCCGATGAAGGAGGGGCGCAGGGTCATGGTGGTGTTCATGGGGCCGACCGGGACGCGGACGTCGCCCACCACCAGCAGTCCCAGCCAGGCGCCGAGCAGCACGACGCAGAGAAGTCCGAATGCCCGGCCGTACGGGTTCGGCCGGGCGGCGAGTTCCAGCACCGGGCCCTTGCGGTGGCCGTGGCGGCGGGTGAGCGCGTGCGGCGCCCGGCGGGCGCGGTCGGTCATACGGCGGACGGTGGCGGTTGCGGCAACGAGGACGCGGGCCATTGGTCCCGTATGCCCAAGGGCCGGGGCGGGTATGCGGGAGTTCCGCCCCTCTTGCCGGGCTCCGCGAGGGGAGGCGGGCCCGCGCCCGGCCGCGGGCCCGTCCGTGCTCCGGTCAGCCCCAGCCCAGTTCGTGCAGCCGCTCGTCGTCGATGCCGAAGTGGTGGGCGATCTCGTGGATCACGGTGACGGCGACCTCGTGGACCACGGCGTCCGAGGTCTCGCACCTGCGCAGGGTGGGGCCCATGTAGATCGAGATGCGGTCCGGGAGCACCCCCGCGTACCACTCGCCCCGGTCGGTGAGCGGGGTGCCCTCGTAGAGGCCCAGCAGTTCGGGGTCGTCCGCCGGCGGCTCGTCCTCGACGAACACGGCGACGTTGTCCATGACCCGGGTCAGCTCGGGCGGGATCCGGTCGAGCGCCTGGCTCACGAGCTCTTCGAAGGTTTCGCGCGTCATCTCCAGCACAAGGCCATTGTCGGGGACGGCACGCCACCGGCGGCGTACGACGGAGGCCCGGAAGGGCCGGATCCGGTGGAGGGAGAAACCGGTCGCCTGCCCCACATGGGGTGTCTCATAGTATTTTCGGAGTGTTCTTTCGAATTGCCCCTGATCGACCGGCGATAGTGCGGGCATGACACGCACCTCATCCCCGACGCGTCCGAGGGCGCGTGCGCGCGCCCGGGGGGCCCTCCTCTGCGCCGCGCTCCTCGCCGTCACGGTCCAGACCACCGCCGCCGCACCGGCGTTCGCCGGGGGGCCCGGACGTCATGACCGGGGCGACTGTGTGAGGACCGCGAGGCCTCTCGGCGGCGAGGCCCGTGAGGTTCTCGGGATCACCCGCAAGGCCAAGGCCGAACTCCATCTGAAGTCAGTGGAGTTGAAGGTCACCAGCCATGGGCGCGAGGTCCTCACCGACGCGCTCGGCGAGTCCATGACCGGTGTCCCGGCGCAGCCGGACATGCACTTCCGTGCCGGTTCCGTGGCCTTCTCCTACGTCGGCACGGCCCTCCTCCAGCTCGTCCAGGAGGGGAAGATCCGCCTCGACGACACCGTGGAGCGCTGGCTGCCCACTCTGCCCAAGGCGAACCGGATCACCCTGCGGATGCTGGCCACCAACACCACCGGGCTGCACGACTACGTCACCGACCCGGCCTTCCTGGCCGAGCTGGAGGCCCACCCGTTCCGCCAGTGGACCCCGAAGCAGCTGCTCGCGTACCCCTACAGCCACCCGTTCTGGTACGAGCCGGGCACCAACTGGAGCTATTCGCACGCCAATTACGTGCTGCTGATCCAGGCGCTCGAGAAGATCACCGGCACCCGGATCGACAGGTTCCTGAGGGAGCGGGTCACGGGTCCGCTGGGTCTCGACAACACCCGGAACAACTTCACCCCCGACATCCCGCGTCCGGTCCTGCACGCCTTCACGTCCGAGCGCGGCCTCTACGAGGAGTCCACGTTCTGGAACCCGTCGTGGACCACCGCGCCCGGCGCGGTCATCACCACGCACGTCTGTGACCTGGCCCGTTCGGCAGCGGCCATCGGCAGTGGTGAGCTCCTCTCGCACCGCTCCTACCGGACCCTGATCAACCCCGGGACGGTCGGCCTCGGGCACGCGACCGCCACCTGTCCGGCCACGGTCTGTCTGGAGCAGACCGAGGCCAAGCACTTCGGGCTCGGGGTCATCGTGATCAACGGATGGGTCCTGCAGAACCCGTCGTTCTCGGGCTACGCGGCGATCCAGGCGTATCTCCCGTCCGACCGTCTGGCCATCGCGGTCAACGCCACCAAGACCAAGGACACGCCCGACGGCAACATGGCCGAAGTGGTCGCCCAGCGCATCGCGGCCGCGCTCGCCCCCGAGGCCCCGCTGGCGATCGGCTGACCCGAGGCGCCTCCCGGATCGCACTCGCCGCGCGGGACCAACGCGCTTCCCCCGCGCCTCCCCGGGCCCGGTTGGGCCCGGGGACGCGTGTCTTCTTGCGGGCGGCGGGAGTTGGGCAGGGAGAACTCCCGTTTCTCCCCACGCTCCCGGCTCCTCCAGAGCGGGGGACACCCCGTTCGGAGGTGGCCGCCCGTGCGCGCCTTGTACGTACCCGTCCGTCTGGTCGCCACGGTGATGACCGTGGCCGCCGCAGCCGGTTGCATGAGCGTCGGCGACGACGCGGGGCGCCCGGGGCCCTCGCACTCGGCGGGGCAACGGGCCGGCGAGGCGCCCGTCGGCGGGACCGCCGTGGGCGGCGGCGGAGCCGGGTCGTACGGAGGGAGGAGCGGAAAGGGCGGCAAGGGCGGAAAGGGCGGCAAGGCCTCGGCGAAGCCGGGGGAGTCCGCGTCCGCCGGCGCCTCGGCGTCGGCGTCCCCGGGCGCGAAACCGTCCGCGAAGGCGACGGAGAAGGACGGGGGGCCGTCCACGGACTCCGTGCCGCCGGGCGGCGAACCGACTCCCACGCGTACGACGGCGGACCCGACCCCCGAGCCCCCGCCCGTCTCGTCGCCGCCGCCGCCCGACCCCGGTCCGGCGGAGCCGTCGTCGTCGGCGCACGAGCAGCCGGTGACGCAGCTGGTCCAGCGGGAACCGGCCCCCGAGGCGGGCTCGCCCGTGTAGCGGGCGCCGGGGGTCGCCGCCGGGCCCCGTGGACGCGGTCGATGTGGCGGGGTTCACGGGGATCGAGGCCGTGGATGTGGCCCGTTCAACAGCGCGGTCGGCGCGGCCGAGGTAGCTTTGTTGATGCGAGCAGGTGGCTAAGAACGCACCCCCACCTGGTCGTAGGAGGCTCGGTTTGCCTTCATGGGGGAAGGGTGCGTATGGTAGTAGATCGTTTGATCCCATTTGCCCGGCGCCGCCGCAGAGAGCGCCGCGTGGCGCGTACTCTCCCTTGCCGTGGCCGGACCGCATAGAGGCGGTCGTTTGCGACTTCACGGAGTTTGGGCGCGTGCCGAAGAACTCCGGAAGGTTCGCATTTCGCATGTCTGTTTCCAGTACTGATCACGTCGTCGTGCCCGAGAACAACGAGAACAACGACGCGGTCGAGGCCGTAGAGGTCATCGAGACCATCGAGGCTGTCGAGACCATCGAGACCGTCGAGTCCGCCCCCGAGATGACCTTCGAGGACCTCGGTCTCCCCGAGGGCATCGTCCGCAAGCTCGCGCAGAACGGCGTGACCAGCCCCTTCCCGATCCAGGCCGCGACCATCCCGGACGCCCTGGCCGGCAAGGACATCCTCGGCCGTGGCCGCACCGGCTCCGGCAAGACCCTCTCCTTCGGTCTGCCGACCCTGGCGCAGCTCGCCGGCGGCCACACCGAGAAGAAGAAGCCGCGCGCCGTCATCCTCACGCCGACCCGTGAGCTGGCCATGCAGGTAGCCGACGCGCTCCAGCCCTACGGCGACGTCCTCGGCCTGAAGATGAAGGTCGTCTGCGGCGGTACGTCGATGGGCAACCAGATCTACGCCCTGGAGCGCGGCGTCGACGTCCTCGTCGCCACCCCGGGCCGTCTGCGCGACATCATCAGCCGCGGCGCCTGCTCGCTGGAGAACACCCAGATCGCCGTCCTCGACGAGGCCGACCAGATGTCGGACCTGGGCTTCCTGCCCGAGGTCACCGAGCTGCTCGACCAGATCCCGGCCGGCGGTCAGCGCATGCTCTTCTCGGCCACGATGGAGAACGAGATCTCCACGCTGGTCAAGCGCTACCTGACCAACCCGGTCACGCACGAGGTCGACAGCGCCCAGGGCAACGTCACGACCATGTCGCACCACATCCTCATCGTGAAGCCCAAGGACAAGGCGCCGGTCACCGCCGCGATCGCCTCCCGCAAGGGCCGCACGATCATCTTCGTCCGCACCCAGCTGGGCGCCGACCGCATCGCCGAGCAGCTCCGCGACGCCGGTGTGAAGGCCGACGCGCTGCACGGCGGCATGACCCAGGGCGCCCGTACGCGGACGCTGGCCGACTTCAAGGACGGTTACGTCAACGCGCTCGTCGCGACCGACGTCGCCGCCCGCGGTATCCACGTCGACGGCATCGACCTGGTCCTGAACGTGGACCCGGCCGGCGACCACAAGGACTACCTGCACCGCTCCGGCCGTACCGCTCGCGCGGGCCGCTCCGGCACCGTCGTGTCGCTGTCGCTGCCGCACCAGCGCCGCCAGATCTTCCGGCTGATGGAGGACGCGGGCGTCGACGCCGCGCGTCACATCATCAACTCGGGTACGGCCTTCGAGCCCGAGGTCGCCGAGATCACCGGCGCCCGGTCGATGACCGAGGTCCAGGCCCAGTCCGCGGGCGACGCCGCCCAGCAGGCCGAGCGTGAGGTCACCCAGCTCACCAAGGAGCTGGAGCGCGCGCAGCGTCGCGCCGCCGAACTGCGCGGCGAGGCCGACCGTCTGGTCGCCCGTGCCGCCCGTGAGCGCGGCGAGGACCCCGAGGTGGCCGTCGCGGCTGCCGCCGAGGCCGCCGAGCAGGCTGTCGTCGCCGAGGCCCCGGCCGCCGAGTCCGTGGTCGCCGAGGCCCCGGCCGAGCGTCCCGCGTACGAGCCGCGTCAGCGCCGCGACGAGCGGGGCAACTACGAGCGTCGCGACAACGACCGTGGCGGCTTCCGCCGTGACGACAACCGCGGCGGTGGCGGCTTCAACCGCGATGACCGTGGCGGTCGTTCTTTCGAGCGTCGTGACGACAACCGTGGCGGTGGCTTCAACCGCGACAACCGCAGTGGTGGCGGCTTCAACCGCGATGACCGTGGCGGTCGTTCTTTCGAGCGTCGTGACGACAACCGTGGCGGTGGCTTCAACCGCGACAACCGCAGCGGTGGCGGCTTCAACCGTGACGACAACCGTGGCGGTGGCTTCAACCGCGACAACCGCAGCGGTGGCGGCTTCAACCGTGACGACAACCGTGGCGGCCGTCCCGCCGAGCGTCGTGACGACAACCGCGGCGGTGGCGGCTTCAACCGCGATGACCGCGGTGGCCGTTCTTTCGAGCGTCGTGACGACAACCGCAGCGGTGGTGGCTTCAACCGTGACGACCGCGGTGGCCGTTCTTTCGAGCGTCGTGACGACAACCGCAGCGCCGGCGGCCACCGGGGCAGCGACCGTCCCTTCAACCGTGACCGTCAGGGCGACCGTCCCGCGGGCGGCAGCTTCCGCTCCGGCCACGACCGCCCGGCCGCCCGTCGCGACGACCACCGTACGACCGGCACCGGCACCGGCACGGGTTCGTTCCGCCGTGACGAGAAGCCGCGCTGGAAGCGCAACGGCTGACGCCGACTAGCTCAGTGAAGTGATGTGGCCCCCACCCGGTCCGGGTGGGGGCCACATCGTCGTCTCCGGGGGCGAGCCGTGGAAAATGACTTCCCGCTCGCCTTCCAACTCCCGTTAGGATCATGGGACTTGTGTGGAGGATGCGACGACTGGGGGCCAGGTCGACGCCTGGGACGGCAGACGCCCCTCCACTGTTCCGGGAGGGGATCTCTTGCTTCGTCATGCCTTCGTCCGTCCTCCGCGAGCGAGACGTGCCGCTGTCGCCGCGGCCGCTTCCGCGCTGCTCGCGGGTGGCGCGATCCCGCTGCTGCCGACGTCCGCGTCCGCGGTGGGTTCTGCTCAGGAGACGGTGGTTCCGTCCGTTCACCGCTCGTCGTACACGGCGGCGACGCTCGTCAATCCCGACACCACCACGGGCGGCGACGCGGTGGGCGTCCTGGGCGTCTTCCACCGGCTGGAGGGCCACCCGGGAGTGGTGTGGACGCGTTACGCGGACGGCAGGTCCTTCGACGCCCCGTCGACCGCCGACGCCCTGGTCACCCTCGGGACGGGCAGCGATGTCCTCGCGTACCGCTACGACGACGGCCACGTCGACCTGTGGAACGCCGTCGACGGCACGACCACCACGCTCCACGTGCCCGCCGGGCAGACGCTGTACAACGTCTTCGGCACCACGGTCGTCAGCTACCAGAACGTCACGGCCGAGGACGGCACGACCAGCAAGCTCAAGCACCTGCTCACCGCCGGGCCCGACGGGACCACACGCGATGTGCCCGTCGGTGAGGTGCCCTCGGGCATGGTTCTCGGGGGGCCCGTGCGCGGTGACGCGGCGGGGCTGGTGTTCTTCGCCAGGGTGGACGGCGCTGCCACGCTGGTCGACGTCGACCCGGAGACCGGCCGGATCCGGGCCTGGACCGCGGCCCTGCCCACCACCGGATCCACCTACACCAAGCTCTCCCCCCGACACCTCGTCGTGTTCGGCGGCGTCGAGAGCACGAAGGCGTACGTGTACTCCCGCTCCGACCTGTCGGCTGCACCCGTCGAGGTCACGCTCGACAGCACCGGCTCCCGTACCGCTGACGACCTCGCGGTGGTCGGCGACTGGCTCGTCCACCGTCCGGGCAGCGGTGCGAAGGTGACGGCTGTTCCGATGGCGGGCGGGGAGGCGGTGACTCTGTTCGTCGCCTCGAACTCGGGTGTCTCCGCCGCCCCGGACGGCACCGCGGTCGTCATCGGCCGCACCGGCGCCGACGACTGGGGAGTCCAGCGGATCACCGCGGGCGCCGACGGCAGGCCCACGGTCGGGATGGTCAAGGCCCTGCCGAAGCCGCCGTACAAGATCCAGGGGCTGTCCCTGGACCAGGGCCGGCTCCTGGTCGCCGACGAGAGCTCGGGCGGGTACCGGGACGACTACGTGCGGACCGTCGCCGCGACCGGAACGCCCGAGTTCGGTGAGCGCACCTCGTACGACGGGACCGATCTGAAGCTCTACGGCTGCGCGGCGACGGACGTCGGCTGTTCCCAGCTGCACGGCACGGCGGACAACCGGGCCGTCTGGCTGACGAAGGACACGGCGACCTCCGACCGCCTGCGGGTCAACGGGCCCGCACCGTACGGCTTCTGGGAGCGCGCAGTTCCCGCCGGGGGCCAGGTCACCGACGTCTCGGGCAAGTACCTGATCCACACGACCGCCGACAAGCAGTACGTGTACGCGATCGGCAACGACGGCACCCCGGCGCTCACCCGTACTCCGGGAGCCGCCGCGCTCTCCGGCGACGTGCTCTGGACCGCGGGACCGACGTCCGGCACCGTCACCGCGTACGACCTCACCGCGAAGAAGACCACCGAGACCCTCACCACCGACGCGGGCTGCACGCCCACCGAGCTCCAGGCCCTCGGCCGCTGGATCTACTGGACCTGTGACGGCAGGGCCGGTGTCTTCGACCGTACGGCGAAGAAGTCCGTGGCCGTGCCCGCCGACGAGGCGAAGCTCGGCGACGGGTACGTCGTCACGCACGACAAGCGGACCGGGAAGCTGACGCTCACGACGGTCGCGGGCGGCAGCGCCGAGAGCCGGATCATCGGCGATCTGCCCGACACCGGCGTCTCGCAGCGCGACGTGCGCTGGACGGTCGACGAGTCCGGCGCGAACGCCGCCTACGTGGACGGCCAGGAGCGCGTGCACCTCGTACCGTCCGGGGTGGCCCAGCAGCCGCTGCGGCTGCTGGCGCCGGCCCAGAAGGCCTCCTACGTCGAGCCGACCGAGATCGACACGACACCGGACACCCTCGCCACGCTGCTGCTGTCGAAGCCGTCGTCGAACTGGCGGCTGACCGTGCGGAACAAGGCCGGCAAGGTCGTGGACACGCGGGACGGCGGCGCCGCGCGCGGGGAGCTGAGCGTCGGCTGGTCCGGCGTCGACAACACCCTTCCCGGGGACGTGTTCCTGCCGAACGGCTCGTACGACTGGACGCTGTCCGTCACACCGGCGGACGGTGCCGGAAGCCCGCTGGAGGTGGGTGGCACGGTCGCGCTGCGCAAGGGCGCCCCGGCGCGTCACGACCACACCGGCTCCGGAGGGCGTGGCCCGGACGGCATCGGTGACCTGCTCACCCTCAACTCCTCGGGCGGGCTGACCTTCCAGCAGGGCGACGGGAAGGGCGCGTTCGCCGGGAAGGTCACCGGCAACGGCTGGTCGGCCAAGGCGGTCGCGGTGCCGTTCGGCGATCTGAACGGCGACCGCTGCAACGACGTCCTGGTGCGGATGAGCGACGGGTCCCTGCGCGGCTACAAGCCCGCGTGCGGTACGGCGCCGACCCCCTCGACCTCGTACAAGGCGCTCGGCACCGGCTGGAACGCCTACGACGTCCTGACCTCGCCCGGCGACCTGACCGGCGACCGGCGGCCGGATCTGCTCGCGCGGAAGGCCTCGACCGGCGACCTCTACCTGTTCGCCGCGAAGAGCGACGGAACGCTCGCCGCGGGCAAGAGGATCCGTACGGCGTGGACGGGCTACACGAAGATCATCGGTGCCGGGGACCTGAACGGCGACGGGATCGGCGACGTCCTCGCGCGGGACGGGGCGGGGACGCTGTACCGCTACGACGGCACGGGGACGGGCCTGTTGAAGGACCGGGTGAAGGTGTTCTCCGCCTGGGGCGCGTCCTACAACGCGATCGTCGGGACCGGCGACATCACCGGCGACGGGAAGAACGACCTGGTCGTGCGCGACACGTCGGGGAACGTCTACCGCAACGCCGGTACGGGGACGGGCTCGTTCGGTCCGCGGGTGAAGATCGCCGGCGGCTGGCAGAGCTACAAGGGCCTTTTCTAGCCAACTTGCCCTCCCCCGTAGCGCATGTCATGCCCCCGGCGAGGGAATCGCTGGGGGCATGACAAATGACGCCAGAGCGAGTGGGCTGTCGGACGAAGAGCGGCTCGCCCAGCTCGGCTACACACAGGTTCTCGCCCGCCGCATGTCGGCGTTCTCCAACTACGCGGTCTCCTTCACGATCATCTCGGTCCTGTCGGGCTGCCTGACGCTGTATCTGTTCGGCATGAACACCGGCGGTCCCGCCGTGATCACCTGGGGCTGGGTCGCGGTCGGACTGATGACGCTGTTCGTCGGGCTCGCGATGGCCGAGATCTGTTCGGCCTACCCGACCTCCGCCGGACTGTACTTCTGGGCCCACCGGCTCGCCCCGGAGCGCAGCGCGGCCGCCTGGGCGTGGTTCACGGGCTGGTTCAACGTCCTCGGCCAGGTCGCGGTGACCGCGGGCATCGACTTCGGCGCCGCGTCCTTCCTCGGCGCCTATCTGAACCTCCAGTTCGACTTCGTCGTGACGCCGGGCCGCACGGTCCTGCTGTTCGCCGGAATCCTGATCCTGCACGGCCTGCTCAACACCTTCGGCGTGGGGATCGTCGCCCTCCTCAACAGCATCAGCGTGTGGTGGCACGTCATCGGTGTCGCCGTCATCGTCGGCGCGCTGACCTTCGTACCGGACCACCACCAGTCGGCGGACTTCGTGTTCACGAAGTTCGTGAACAACACGGGCTGGGGCAGCGGGGTCTACGTCGTCCTCATCGGGCTCCTCATGGCCCAGTACACGTTCACCGGGTACGACGCCTCCGCCCATATGACGGAGGAGACCCACGACGCCTCCACGGCCGGCCCGAAGGGCATCGTGCGGTCCATCTGGACCTCCTGGATCGCCGGGTTCGTCCTGCTCCTCGGCTTCAACTTCGCCATCCAGTCGTACGACAAGGAACTGGGCTCGACGACGGGCGCGCCCCCGGCGCAGATCCTGCTGGACGCGCTCGGCGCGACGACCGGGAAGCTCCTGCTGCTGGTCGTGATCGGCGCCCAGCTCTTCTGCGGCATGGCGTCGGTGACCGCCAACAGCCGCATGATCTACGCCTTTTCCCGCGACGGCGCGCTGCCGTTCTCGAAGGTGTGGCACACGGTGAACCCGCGCACGCGGACCCCCGTGGCGGCGGTCTGGCTGGCCGCGCTGGGCGCCCTGGTGCTCGGCCTGCCGTACCTGATCAACTACGCGGCCTACGCCGCCGTGACGTCGATCGCCGTGATCGGCCTGTATGTCGCGTACGTCATCCCGACGCTGCTGCGGGTGCGCAAGGGTGACGCCTTCGAGCGCGGGCCCTGGCATCTGGGCCGCTGGTCCCGCCCCGTGGGGGTGATCGCGGTCGCCTGGGTGGCCGCCATCACGATCCTGTTCATGCTGCCCCAGGTCTCCCCGGTCACCTGGGAGACGTTCAACTACGCCCCGATCGCCGTCCTCGCCGTCCTCGGCTTCGCCGCGGCCTGGTGGCTGGCCTCGGCCCGGCACTGGTTCCTCAACCCCGACCACCAGCGCACGATCGCCCGAGAGGCCGCCCGCAAGGGTGCGCCCGAACCGGTAGATCCCTGACCTTGTGCGCTTTTGGCGTGGCCGGGTCCCCGATACCCGATCGGAGTCCCGGCCACGTCCCGCTATGCTCGGGGATGCATCGGCGCGGGCCGGTGCGCCGTACCGGCGTTGTCCGGCACGGGGACCCTTAGCTCAATTGGCAGAGCAGTGGACTTTTAATCCATTGGTTGTGGGTTCGAGTCCCACAGGGTCTACGGAAGAGCCCCCAGCTCAGAGCGAGCCTCGCTTGGGGGTTTCCGTTTTTTTTTGTGTTTCTTGTCTGCCTGCTTTCCC
>NZ_JBVJCT010000007.1:254917-302372 GCF_055588305.1 Streptomyces sp. NPDC042002
GTTTCGATCCCAAGGGGTCCTACGGAGAAGCCCCCACTCAAGAGCGGTCGGAGCGGGGGCCTCGACTGTTTTCGTGGCGTCTCGTGCCGTCCTGCTGGCCCGCTGCTGGCCCGAAAGGCTGGCGGACATGAGCGAGGGCGGCCACCCAATGGGTGACCGCCCCGCCCTGCCTCGGCGTCCTCTCCGGGGCCTAAGCCCCAACGCCTCAGCAGGCCTATGCCCCCAGCATGATCACACAATGCCTCATCTGTTAGGCAGACTTTTTGATCTTGGCGGCTGACGGTGTCTCAGTGCGAGACCTATCCGACGACGACGATGACCGGCTTGCCGCCCGGCGCCGCGTCATCGGCGACCGCATCCGCGACGAGCGCTTACGGCAGAACCAGACCCAAGAGGCGCTCTACCTCGCGGCTGGGATCGCCCGGTACACGCTCCAACGCGCGGAGGCCGGCGCCGACGTTCAGGTCTCGACGCTGCAGCGCATCGCCGCCGCCCTCGACATTCAGCTCGTCGACCTCGTGGGCTGAGCGGCCGCCCCCGCGGGGAGCAGGGGCGGCCGCCACCAACCCGTGCCCGGCACCGCCGCGCCGGGACCGGGAGCTTGAGGAGGGCCAGCAGATGCGGTCGCCCTACCGCCGCTGCGCCGCATACCTGCTGATCCGGGCCGCGTCGGCTTGCATCTGCTCCTCGAACCGCTGGGAGCCGGTCAGCCTCGGCGCCGTCTGATGCACGGGCATCTCGCACAGGTCAGCGTGGACAGTGACATCGGCACCAGCGGCCGAGGCGGAATCCATGGGGTACGTCTGGCTTCTCTGGCCGGGCAGGATGGGTTCATCGCAGCGCGCGCAGATCATCGGCGTCGTTCCTTGTCGGCAGGTGATGGAGTGGCGCAGCCCCCATGGCAGCGGCACCCGCACTTGATCGTCATCAGCGGCGCCTCCCACCAGGGAGCCCCGCGGCGCCGGATGACGGCAGGGCCGTCGCACATGTCGTGCTCGCTGAGGCTGCACTCGGGGGTCGTCTCGACGGCACTCACGGCAGGTCGGCCAGCGGGATCAAGGCGCGCTGCTCACGGCACGGCGCGCACGCGTACAGGGCTATGGGTGGCGCGCTGTTCCGCTCAATCGCGTCCACCAGGACCGCGGTCTCCGAAGGGCCCTTGTGCCAGTGGCACCAGTTGTGGACCTGCGGACTGTCCATGGGACCTGCGGCTTGCGTAGGCTGCGGCATGTCGACTCCAACCAGTCGGCCATCCCCGGGACCGTTCGCGCGGTCGCCGGGATTTCCTCTGCCCCCGACGCTAGAAGCGCACTGTGCAGCACTGCCACCGTTGTGCACCGTTGTGCGCGCAGCTCTGCGGCGAGGGAGCGCGGCCGGTTCGCGACCTTGACCCAGCAGCTCGCGCGAGTGACGTTGGTGCACATCAGTGCACTCAGCATCAGGGGAGGAAAGCCATGGCCTTACTGTTCATCGGCATCGACCCGAACACGGGACAGAGCGGGTCACCCACAGCGTGGGTCGACACCGAGACCGCCGACATCGTGCTCCAGAGCTACACCGCCGACGCCCGGACCCGGGAACTGTGCCAGGAGAACACCGCGCCCGGACACGACTCGGGCATCCCCGACCACGAGACCGTCATCCGAGTCCCCGTCCACCTCGTCCCGCTGCTGAGGGAGGCATGCGATGCCGCAGAACGAGCTGCGCTTTAACGATCTCCTCGAAGCCGCCCAGCACTCGGCCGTCCACCTGGAGATGCGCGACGCCTACGGGGTCGGCGACGAGGCGGACGACTACCAGCAGTGGAAGGCCACAGGTCAGCGGGACGCCGATCCCGGGTCGGCCTACTGGGCTCCGTGGGTCGACCTGATCCGGCGGACCACTGCCCGCGGCGTCACCGTGCGCCGGGCCCGCATCGTCTCCGAGCCGGTCACCGACTACATCCGGTACGAGCACGCCGGTGCCGGCGTCAACGTCCTCGCCGGTGAACAGGTTCGGTGGCTGCCCCGGCGCCAGGCCGTCGACCTGCTACTCCCCGGCTGCGACCTGTGGATCTTCGACGGGGCCCGCGTGCTGTTCAACCACTTCAGCGGCGACGGCGACTGGGCTGATCCCCCGCTCGAACTCCGCACCGAGCCCGGCATCGTCAAGCAGTGCACGGACGCGTTCGAGGCCGTGTGGGAACGCGCCGTCCCGCACGACCAGTACGAGATCCACTGACAGAAGCAACGGACAGGCCAGCTCATGCCACTCTCCCCGTCGTCCTCGGCACAGGCCGCGCGCGAAAGCGTGGCCGCGCAACTGCGCGCCATCCGAAGGGACGCCGGCCTGACGGTCGCAGAGCTGGCCAGCCTGTGCGGCTGGCACCACGCGAAGACGTCCCGCATCGAGAACGCCAAGACTCCGCCGTCGCCCACCGACATCCGCCGCTGGTGCGCGAGCTGCCGGGCCGAGGCGCGCGCCGACGACCTGGTGGCCGCGTCCCTCAACGCGGAATCCCTGTACACGGAGTGGCGCCGGCGCACCCGCATGGGCCTGCGCCAACTCCAGGACAGTTACGTACAACTGTTCCGGTCCACCGGACTGTTCAGGATCTACTCGCCGACCCTCGTGCCCGGACTCCTTCAGACGGAGGGTTACAGCCGCGCCCTGCTCAGCAGCAACGCCCGCCTGCTCGACATCCCCGACGACGCCGAGAGCGCCGCGGCCGCGCGGGTCGAGCGGTCCAAGGTCATTCACGAGCCGGGGCACCGGTTCGTCCTCGTCATCGAGGAGGGAGTCCTGCGCTACCAGCTCGGCGACCAGGACACGATGGCGGCCCAGCTCGGCTACCTGCTCACGGCTGGCGCGCTCCCGGCGGTGTCCCTGGGCATCATCCCGGACGCCACCCCCGAGCGGGTCCTGTGGCCGCAGGAGCTGTTCCACGTCTACGACGACACCCTCGTCTCCGTCGAGCTGCTGTCCGCGCAGGTGAACATCACGCAGCCCGGCGAGATCGCCCTGTACCTGACCGCGTTCGAGGATCTGCGCAGCATGGCCGTGTACGGGGCGGACGCGCGAGCCCTGGTCGTCAAGGCCATCGAAGCCCTGCACTGACTTCTGGACGCACGAATGCGGCCCCGCCCTCCGAAGAGGGCGGGGCCGCGATCACAGGTGCCAGGGGGTCAAGTCGAGTTCGGCCGGCGGCTCGGGAGCCGGGCCGGCCGGAGTGTCCGAGCCCACGCGCCGGGCCCACTGCCACAGGTCGAGGTAGCCGCGCGTCAGCAGCTTGCGCTGTGTTCGCTCCTCGCGCAGTTCCTTGTCCAGCCGCTCGGTGATGGCCATGAAGTCGGAGCGCCGGTTGGTCGCCCTCGACTGCCCCCATGTCAGTAGGCCGACGATGAGGCCAACCCCACCGCCGACCATCGCGCCCACATCCATTCAGCGCCCCACCTTTCTCAGGTACGGCGGAGGCGGGTCGTCCATACCCGAGACCAGCACCACGCCGATCGTGAACGCCCCCCAGCCGCACGCCGACCCGACCGCCTCGGGGAACGTCGTCGCAGCGGCCGCCCCGAATGTCCCCGCCCACAGGCCGGCCGGTACCGCGAGCGCCGTATACCCGAGGGCCTGCACGCGCGGCCAGTTGACGAGCAGCCCGGCCAGGACTGCGGCGCCGCCGGCCACGACCCACATCCAGCCGAGGGTATTGAGACCTCCGGGTACGTGGCGGGTGATGTCGACGAGGCCTCGGGCGGTCCCGTAGCGGGGGTTGTCGACGATGCCGAGTCCTCCGTACAGCGCCCATCCGGTGCCGACGGTGATGAGGAAGGCGCGGCGGCGGGAGAAGGGCGGTCGCGCCGCCGCGCCCCACATCAGACGCCCTTGGCCAGCGACGCACTGTTCTTCGAGCCGAACGCTCGCGCGATCATCCCCTTCAGCAGGGTGCCCGCGGCGGCGATGCCCGCCGTGGCCACGGTCTGCCAGAACGAGGCGTGGAACATGTCGCCAGGGCCGGCCGCGATGGCGACGCCGGCCGCGGCGACGACGCCCGTGGCGAGGGTCCGCTCGGCGAGGTCCTTGGCGTAGGTGGTCGCCGTCTTGACGACGGTCTCGGCGTCGCCAGGCAGGGTGAACTCAGGCATGTCTGGTCCTCACTTCTTTTCGAGCGCGGTGACGCGCTTCTCCAGGGCGGAGAGGCGGTCTTCGGTGGTCGGCGGCTTCGCGGGAGCCGGGGTCGGCTTCGGGGCCGGGGCCGGGGCCGGGGCGGAGACTGGCGGCGTCCATGAGGCCGGGTGCTTGAGGCGTTCGGCGACGTCCGCCCGGAGTTGGTTCATGGTGAAGGTGAACCGGCCGCGGGTGCCGTAGCCCTCGACGGGGCCGGCCGGGTCGACCTTCCCCTCGACGCTGGTCTCCAGGTGCCCGGCGACCGAGCCCGAGCCCCAGGCGTGGTGGCGGCAGATCGCGGCGTTGTAGCGGACCCACGCGTCGTACTGCGCCCGCGTGTACGTGTCCTTGCCGTTGCCGAGGTTCTCCGTCTCGATGCCGTACAGGCAGTCGTTGCCGTCGACCGTGCCGCTGGACTTCAGCGGCTTGGGTATGGCGGTCTCGGCGACGATCGCGTTGTACGCGTTCACCGCGGCGAGCCCGGCATGGTTCGCGCGGTGGCAGGACACGAGCACGAGGACGCCGCTCTTGGGAAGGTAGGCGTGCGCGAGCGGCGGTGGCAGGTCCGGGCGGCCTGTGTCCGCGACCCCGGCGAGCGAGCTGGTGCCGGCGGTGTGGTGGTTGAGCGATCCGTGGACCGGGCCGAACGGCTTGCCGGTCGCGGCATCGCGGCCCTTGGTCGTCCAGCCCGGGTGCTCGGTGAAGCGGACGCCCTCGGTCTTCAGCGCAGTGCGCCACTCGGCTGCGGTCATGGGGTTGGCCATGCGTACTCCAGACATGAAGAAGGCCCCGGCCGAACGGCTCGGGGCTGAAGGGGGAGAGGGGTGGTCAGGGCATCTCGGGTTGGGGGTCGAGTAGCGTGGCGGAGACGAGCGTCATCGGTACACGGCACAGGCCGCACTCGACGACGACTCGGCCGCCGTTGCTGTAGCAGGGGTTCACCTCGAACTCCTGGTCCGCGTTCTCGCACTCGGCGTTGTCGTCCCGGGCGGTGACCGAGTACCAGAGCGCGGGTTGGAAGACGACAGGGCTCATCCGCCGATCACCAGCCAGTTCACCAAGGTCACGGTCGTGTTGGTGCGGGTGGCCCACACGGTCAGGCCGGATGAGGAGACCGAGGTGGCGCCGACTCCGGTCACCTGCGTGCCGGGCACGGTCGTGGCCGGCGCAGCGTAGCCAAGGAACGTGGATCCCTGGAGGCTCAAGCCGGTGACGTTGACGCTGGTGGGTGTGTTCGCAGCGCTCGGTGTGATGCTGACCTGCCCCCACGCCAGGCTCCCCGCAGTCAGAAGTCCGCTGACGTCCAGGTTGCACGGGGTGCCACCGTCGCCCTGGACATACACGTAGGGGGTCGCGCCGGCGTAGATGGACTCCAGGATCAGCAGCGCCCGGCGGTCCGACGCCGAGACGGCGCCGGAGGTGAGAGTGAAGTCGCTGTACTGGAACGCGTCGCTGTCGTAATAGACGCTCGCGGGGACCGCGACCAGGTTGTCTTCCACAGGCCGGAACGCCAGCTCGCCGCTGCCGAGGAACGCGCTCATGTTGTTCGGCTCCTGCAGGCCGCGCGTCCACAGGCCTCCGCCGCCGCCTGCTCCCGACTCACGGCCCAGCTCGGCCAGGAGCGTTGCCCCGTCCTCGGAGTACAGGCGCAGGTCGCCGACAGTCGCCGAACCCATCCGGCGCGCGGCCCGCAACTCGCGCACCTCGCGTTCGAGGGCTGCCAGGCGGCGGGCCAGCGAAGTGGTATCGGAGGGGAGTTGGTCGAGTTGCCGGGGCATCAGCTCTCCTCTACCAGGATGGGTCGGACACGGTCGGCGCCCGGGTCGAGCTCCCACGCCCAGCAGCGGGCCACTGCATCGGCGCCCTGCGGGTGCCGGGGCGATGTCTCGACGGCGAGGTGCACGGTGTCACCGAGGGACCAGTCGGAGCCCAGCCGAGGCGCCTGCGAGGCGACCGCCTCAAGGGTCCACACCTGGCCGCCCTGCGCCATCAGCGCGAGCGACTGTGCGGCGTGGGCATCGAGCTGATCCGGGTCCGTGACTCCGGTCGCCGGGGTGTAGCGGTATTCCCAGCGCGGCCAGCCGCCCGAGATCAAGGCGGTGGCTTCGTGCGGGCTGGAGGTCAGGCGCGAGGAGCCCTCGCCTTCGCCGCGGGCGAGGACGACAGTGGCGCCCTTCCCGTCCTCGTAGGACTCGGACAGGGTGTACGACGCCACACAGCCCGGGAAGTCAAACACGACGGGGATGCTGCTCTGGATGCCAATCTTCGGGCGGACGACCAGCGGGAACTCGAAGCCGTTGTGACTGGCGTTCCAGCGAACATCGATCGTCCACTCCGGTCCTCCGTCCAAGCCCATGAGTTCCTGAAGACAGGACAGGATCGCCTTGTCGTCGCCGTCCACGGTCAGGTAGTCCATGACGACGCCGGTGTTCGGGGCGTCGATGACGATGGGTGGTCCGGCCGTGAGGGCGGGCGTGACGAGGGCACTGACGACGGCGGCCTGGTCGGTCCCGATGAGTGTCTGCGTGCCCGGGAACCGGCTGCTCAGGTAGCGCTCCAGGGTGGCCGCGCCGAGCTGCACACTCTGTGCACTACCGGCATCCCGGGTCAGGACGGCACCGCCCCAGACGGGGGTGTCGGTGGCGGTGTCCACGGCAACCAGGAGACTGCTGCCCGGCACGGTCGCCTCATCCCAGCTCCCAGCTGCGCCGGGCAGGCTGAGCTCGAACTGCACCGTGGTCGCATCGCCCAGCTTCCGACCCAGGGCGCCCGTCGCCTTGAGCGAAGGGAGATCCTCGACGATGCCGCCGGTGCGCAGGTCGCAGCCGTACCAGGCGAGGGTGATGGGGGTCATGCGAGCGCGTACCGCAGGTTGTTGAGGCTGATCCAGGGCGGGCGGATGATCGGGGTGGCGTAGGTGTCGCTGGCCGCCGTGGTCGGTCCGACGATCTGGGTGGTGCCGTCCGGCTGGAAGTCCAGCTTGACCGACAGGGAGCTTGAGGAGGATGCCGAGCAGGCCACGGTGAGGCTGCGCCGGGACGGCGGCCTGAATCCTGCGGCAAGTGCCGCGTTCAGGAAGTTGCCGCTGTTCTGTAGGGCGTTGGAGGAGTAGGTGATGCCGAGGCCGCCGCGCCACTCCATGTACTGGGTGCCCTCGACGGTGACGAGCCGGTACTGGACGTTGCCGTTGCTGTTGCCGTCGTGGGCGTAGCCCGTGGCCAGTGCGGGCGTCGTCCAGGCCGTCGTGAGGACCTTCTGGTAGATGTCCCAGGTGGTTCCGTTCCAGCGCAGCAGGTTCGTGCCGTCGTCGTAGAACTGCCCGATGTACGGGGAGCCGGGCGCCGTCGACGAGGGCAGGATGCCGCCGGGAGCGACCGTGTATGGGCGCACGGACGTCGACACCGACGCGCCGCTGCCGTTGGACACCGACAGCACGGTGATCGTTGCGAGCGGCATGTAGATCTGCGTGCCCGCCGGCGTCGGCGCGACCGGGGAGGCGGACGGGGTACCGGCCAGGTAGACGACGTCGCCTTTGTTGAGGCCGGACGCGTCCACCGAGTTGTCCCAGATCCTCAGATAGACCAAGTCCACCCTGTTCAGGGTGGCGTGCGGCGCCGTGTACGTGCCCGGGGACCCTGCGGACGGGAACGCGGCCCGGTACACGCCCTGGCCCGGCCAGGCCACGGCAGCGACGCCAGCCGAGTAGTTGATGGTCGTGCCGGCGAGGGTCACGGTCAGGCCCGGGTCGCCCGGCCGGACGCCGGAGCGGGAACCGAGAGCGGTTCCATTTCCCATGACCTGGAACGCCTCGACGTTCCGGGCCTCCAAGCCCGTGAAGTTGAGGCCATCGATGCCCCACGGATCTACCGGCATGAATGCCTCCTCACAGCCAAGCCGAGCGCCAGGAGGCGGACAGCATCGCGAGCGCGTTGTAGGTGCCGGATTGGAACTGGTAACTGACGACCGTCGGCCCGTTTGGTGTGGCGGCCGGAATGGTGGGCCAGCCACCGGAGACGGTCAGGAACCGACGGCGGGACACGGCGCCGTTGAGCAGCACGGTGTGCGCGTCGGTGTCGATGGTGAGCACGTCTCCGGTGGCTAGGTCCAGGGAGTAGATGAGCTGACGTACCGTGCCGTCCGGGTAGAGCGCGGAGATCACGGGTGCCACGACTGGTCCGGCGATCGTCAGGACGGGCCGGGTGTCCATGGAGCCCGCGTTGGCGGCGCTGATCTGCCCTGACACGGTCGTCGCCGAGAACGTGACCGGGAACGTGACCGGGAACACCAGGCCACCGCTGGTGGTGGGCAGTCCGGTCGTTCCGGTCTGCAGGGTGGTGCTGTAGCGGCGCGGGTCGGCGGCCGTCATCAGGACCGACCAGGTCGCGGTGCGGTCGGTGACGTGCTGCGCCAACAGCTTCGCCGACCGGCGCACCGTGGCCTGCTTCGGTGTGCTCTCCCACACGGTCAGCGTTGTGTCCGTCAGAGCCGCCGCCGTGTACAGCTGCTCCAGTGCGTTGTCGAGGGAGACCTTGTCCGGCGCTTCCACCGTGCCCGCAAGGGTTACGGGCCGGGATCCGAGGTAGACCGGTGAGGCCCAGGAACCGTGGTCCGCCTCCCGCTCCTGTAGTTCGGACCGCACCTCCGCGCTGTCCCAGCCCTCCAGGGACTGGAGGAACCAGTTCACCCCTGCTGCGTCGACCGAGCCGAGGCGCAGGGTGCCGAGGGTGGCCTGTCTGCCGTCGTTGTCCGTTCCTGGGGTGTAGGCCACCCGTGCCTCCTCTCAGCCGACGAACGCCATGTGACGTGCGATGTCCGCTGCCTGTTCGGCGGTCGACTGCTTCGCCCCGTAGAGGTTGACCGTGATCTGCCGGGTGACCTCCCGCGCCATGGCCGCCGCGGACACGGCGCCGCCCCCGTACCGTCCGGCGGGCACCAGCTGGTAGCCCATACCGGCCGCGGTCTTGGCCAGGAGCGCTTTGGACCGGGCCGAGCCGTTCCACGGGATCCACGACTCGCGGTCGCCGGCCTCTCCGCCGAGGACCATCGTGGGCCTGTTGAGGATCCCGCCGAGCGCCATCGCCTTCCCGCCCTGCTGCACCCACTGCCGCACGAAGGTCGACTTGTTGGCCTCCGGCAGGCTGCCGATCTGCTTGGTCATCTTCGGCACCAGGGCCTTGATGGTCGCGGTGTCGAGGCCGGCCGCGATCAGGTCGGCGTATCCGCGGCCCGTGCCGCCGCGCAGAGTGGACAGGAGGATCAGCGAGTTCGACAGGTCCTCACCGGTGAGCGTGTCCTGGGCTTTGCCGACAGCCTTGTTGGCCGTGGCGGCGCTCTTGCTGTTGCCCGCCGCCTCGTGCGCCAGCGTCATGGCCGCCGGGTCGCCTTGCGCTGCGAGGGCCTGGGCGAGGTCGCCGAAGCCCTGCGCCGCCAGCTTTTGCAGGTCGGCGGCGAACTGTTGATTTTCTTTGGTGGACGCACCGAGCTGTTTATTGAAATCGGCCAAGGTGGCTTTCGCCAATTCCCCCGTTTTCTGGAGCTTTGTGACGATGGATTTGAATTGCTTATCTGACGCCCCGGCAAGGGAATTGACGAGGGCGTAGCCTTCCTGGCCCATGCCCTCCAGCATGTCTTGGAGTTCTTTGCCGCCCCGGCCGCCGATCTTCGCCAGGTTCTTGCGCCACTTCTCGGTGTCGTGGACGGACTCGTCCAACTGGGTCTCGTACGCCTTGAGGTTGAACGTCTTGGGTGCGTGGGCGCCCTTCTTCAGGCCCAGCTCCTTGTCCGCGGCGTTGACCGCCGACCGATCCTTCTTGACCGTCGCGTCGGCGCTCGCTTCCGCCTTCTTCGCCTTATCGACACGCTCCTCGGCGGCTCGAAGCTGCGCGGCCGTGTGATGGCCGTGCCTGACCTTGCTGAGATTCTTCTCGGCGGCCTTGAGGTCGTCGGCCTTCTTCTTGGCTTCCTTCATGGCCGCAGTCAGCTTGTTCCAGGCGTCCTTGAGGTCTTGAACCTCTTGGTCGTACCGGGACTTCGCGTCTGACGGGCCCCCAAGTACGGCTTTGCCCGTCGGCGAATAGGTGAAGCCCGGGATGCCACCTGATGCGAGGCCGCCGCCGGCGAAGCCTGGGATCTTCCCGCTGTTGATCGCAGTCAGCAGCGGCAGGTACCGCTTGGTCGACTTCGCGTTCACCACGAACTCGGTGGCGGAGGTCCGGCCGACCGCACCGCTCGCGAACAGCGTGAGGATGCTGTCGGACGTTCCCGTGCCAGGGCCGGCGAGGAGGCCGGACGGCCCCATCTGAACGCCTCCACCACTCGCGTAACCGCGCACCCGGCCGCCGCGTGCGTAGTTGCCGCCCTCGTGCGCAACGTTCCCGTGATCCGTGTGCGTTGTCACGATGTTGATCGCGACGTTCTTGCCCTGCAAGCTGTTGATCCTGGCCTGGATCGCGTCGGCCGACGCCTTGGGCGGACCGGTCGGCAGGGTGATGATGACAGCCTTGCCCTTGGTCCGCTTGATCTTGAAGCCGAGGTCTTCGAGGTTCTTCTGGCCCTGTTTGGTGAGGGTGTCGACCTTGATGGTCTTGCCCTTGGTGCTGCCGACCTTCTTCTTCACCGCTTCGAGGTCCGCCATGGCACCCGCGGTCTTGGCGTCGACCTTCGTGGCGACGGAGAGAGGCAGTTGCAGGTAGGCGGCTGCGAGCTTGTCGACCGCGTCCTTGGAGAAGCCCCTCGCGCGCATGTCCTTCTTCAGCAAGGAGATGTCCTTCTCCAGGACGGCCTGGCCCGCCTCCTGGCTGTTCTTCTGCTGGGCGACGGCCTGGGCGTGCTCCATCGCCCCCTGGGCGGCGTCGAGGAACGCCGACTTGACCTTGCGGCCCTTGTCGCTGGCGACGTCCAGTGAGTGGCCGCTCTCCTTCACGACCTTGTTCAGGTCGGCGAGGGACTGCCGGAAAGCGATCTCCTTCTCGCCCGCAGAGATGTTGACGCCGTTCAGGGAGTCCAGCGCGTCGGAGAGCTTCTGTGCCTCGGACCGCTGGTCCTGCATCTGGTCCGCAGTGATCCCGAGTTCCTTGGCGAGACCTGCCTGCGAGCCGGCACTCGTCTTACTCTGGACATCGACGTTCGCCAGGGCGTCGCCGTACTGCGGCAGCAAGGTGAGGAGCTTCTCCTTGCTGGTGCCGTCCGCCGCTGCCGCGCCCGCGAGCTGGTTGAAAGCATCGCTCGCGAGCTGCGCGTTCCCGGAACTGACGAGTTGCCCGAGGGCCTCGTCGACCGACTTGATCTTGTCGTGGGCCTCGTCCAAGGGGATCTGGGACTCCATCAGCCCCTTGGTGATGTTGAACGTGAGCGAGTTGGTGATGTCGGTGGTGCGGGCTTCCCAGTCGGGGTGCGCGACCCGGTTCACGGCCTCGCCGAACCCGTCGAGATGCGCACCCAGGGACTTCAGACCCTCGCCGGAGATCTTGCCGTTCTTGCCGAGGTCGACGAGGGAACTCGCCATCTTCGACACCGACGGCGGGGCGGCCTTGAACTGGTCACGGATCGTCTGGGAGGCGTAGGAGAGGAGCTCCAGACCTGCTACGACAGCGGTCACTTTGCCGAGCATGCCCAGAGCGATCCGTGTCCGCGCGGCGGTGACGCCCATGGAGGAGAGCGCGGCCCGGGTGGAGGCGATACGCGGCAGCAGGAGCAGAACCCCCGCACCTGCCAGCGTCGCGGCACCGCCGATGCCGGTGAACAGAGTGAGAGCCTTCTGGAGGCCGGGTGGCAGGCTGCTGTAGGCGTTGACGACCCTGGTGATCCACTGGGTCATGTCCCGGAGGGCTCCGTTGGCCGCAGAGCCGCCCTCGATCAGGGCGACCTCGATGGCACCGCGGAGCCGCTCCAGGTCGCCGATGAGGTTGTCCGTCTGGACCGAGGCCATCCGTCCGGCGGCGCCCTCGTCGTTCACCGACTTGACGTACTTGTCGATGCCCTTCGAACCAAGTTCGTACAGGATGGTCGCCGACCGGACGGCGTCCGCGCCGAAGATCGTGGCCATCGCCGAGTTGCGGGCCTCCGGCGTGAGCTTGGAGAACGACGTCTTCATCCGGCCCGCGAGCTCGGACAAGCCGACGAACTTGCCCGTGCTGTCGTAGGCCGAGAATCCGATCTTGTCCATGGCGGCCTTGGCCTCGTCGGACTGCGGGACCAGGCGCTGCAGCATCACCTTGAGCGAGGTACCGGCATCCGAGCCGATCAGCGCGTGGTCAGCGAACGCGCTCAGCGTGCCGATGGTGTCCTCGAAGGAGAGGCCTGTCTGGTGGGCGAGCAGACCGCCCATCCGCATCGCGACTCCCAGGCCCTTGACGTCGGCCGCGGACTTGTTCGCGCCGGCGGACAGAACGTCGGCGATGTGCGTGACGTCCTTGCCCTTCAAGCCGAACGTGTTCATTGCCTGTGCGGCAATCACGGCGCTGTCAGATAGGTCGATCTGACCAGACGCCGCGAGGGCCAGCGAGCCTTTCAACGCGCCGCCGGTGATGTTCGCGACGGAGACGCCTGCGCGCGCGAGCTCCGCCTCGGCGTCCGCCGCCTCCGTCGCCGTGTACGAGGTCGTCTTGCCCGCTTCCAAGGCCGCGGCACGCAACTTGGCCATGTCCTTGGAGGACGCCCCGGTGACAGCCCTCACGTTGCTGAGGGCCTTGTCGAACTTGGCGGCGCTCGCTGCCGCCACGGCGAAGCCGGTGAGCATCGCCGTACCGATCGCAGCGCCGGCGCCCGCGAGCTTGGAGGTGTCGCGCGCCGCGGTCCGCATGCCCCGCGTGTAGCTGCTGATGTCGGCCCGCAGCCTGACAGTGACGGTACGAGTGGCCACGGGTCACCTCACCTCCGGTCGCGTTCGACATGTACGTGCAGGCCGTCGGTGTTGCCCCTGCCGTCCTGGTGCGACCGGACGGCCTTCGCCGAGGTGCCGCAGGCGTGGCACTTGACCAGGTGCGCCGTGTAGGCGAACTCGGCGTCCGGGTCGGTGGCTTCGCCCCAGGGCTGTCCGCAGTCCGGGCAGGAGTCCGCCTCGATCTCGGCGAGGGCGAGCGCCCAGTAGCGGTCCTCGTCCAGCCACAGGGGTTCGCCCTCGGCGACGATGCGTCCGAGGAATACGGAGCGCGGTACGCCCCAGGAGCGGGCCGCCTCTACTTCTCGCCGATGAGGGAGGCCAGGAGCGCGGAGGCGGCCAACGAGAAAGGGACGATGTCCGAGGCGTTGTGGACGTCCCAGGCTGCGTCGAACAACTTCTTGATCTCGCCCTCGTTGACGACCTCGAACAGCTCGATGACCTGGTCTTCAGTCATCTTCGGCTGCACACATGAGGCCGCGACGAGCGCCCGCGGGAATGTGACGTTGTCGAAGACTTCCTGACTGTTCTCCGAGGGGTGCGCGGCCATCAGGTCCGAGTACGCTCGGTCGCCGATGTACCGGAAGACGAACGGCTCCTCGGCCGCTCGGACCTGGGCGTGCACCGCCTTGAGCTGCTCGGCGATCACGCGGCCCGGGTGCACGGCCGTGAGGTCTTCCGGCTCCCAGTCCTCGGAGACCCGGGACAGTTCGTCCTGGAGACGTTCTGCCTCGCCCGCGAGGTCGCCCGCAAGGCAGACCTGGACGGTCTTCTCACGCGGCTTCGCACGGGCGAGGATCTCCTCGATGCTGCTCGGCATCAGGCCACCGTCGCGGCGGTCGCCGGAGCGCTGGTGACCTTCATCGGCGACGTGAACTTCATGACCTCGTTGCTGGCAGGGGCATTGTTCTGAGGCTCGCCGCAGGTGATCGGGTACACCTCGCACTTCTGGGACGTGGCCCAGGCGGTGGCGTAGGCGATGCCGCGGCGGACGACCAGGAACCCGGAGACGCCGTACTTCAGCGTCGTGTACGGGAGGTCCTCGCCACCGGTCGTACCCCGCTTGAAGGTCAACTCCGCGTCGTAGCCGATCCTGCCCACCGTCTTGGTGTCGAACGTGCTCGCGAGCGAGCTGGTGTCGACGTCGGCCGTGCTCGGGTCGAGCTTGAGGCCGTCGGGGGTGATGCGTGGCGTGTAGTCGGCGCCTGCATTCAGCTCGGTCGTGGTGGGCGCGGAGATGTTGGCGATGCTGCTCGCCCACACGACTTTGGTCATTCCGTCGTTGATCAGGTCGGACATGGGACCCTCCTCGGGGCATGAAAAAAGCCCCGATCAACGGGGCGGAGCGGGACTGGGGGAGCGTCAGATGGTGAGGTTGGCGACGGTGACGCTGGTCGTCGACGAGTAGGTGATCGACGCGCTCACGCCGTCCGCGGCGGAGGCGAAGAGCTTGCTGGTGATCGGGCCGATCATCTTGTCGCCAGTGGTCGCCGGGACCGTGACGACGAGGTCGGAAACGGGCTGGCCGTCGACCTGGGCGGTTGCCGTGACGGTCACGGTCATCGAGCTGCCGTTCGTGTTCTTCACGTGCAGGAACGAGCGGTCGCCGCACGTCACTGTGGTGGACGCGGCAGCGGCCGAGTAGGTCGGGGTCAGGCCGGAACGCGCAATGGCCTGCTGCGCGAGAAGCGCCATGGGGGATCTCCTGTCAGGCGGGGGTGGACATCAGCCGGTACTGCACCGGCACGAACCAGGACGGCGGGTTGGTGTCGTCGTCGCGCTGGACCGGAGGGCCGCCCAGATCCTCCGGCCGCCACGTGGCCCGTCCCTCGACCGTCAGCGGCGACGACAGGGCGGTACGGACCTTGTCCGCGGCCCACAGGGCGCGCTCCATCGAGCCGCCGACACAGGTGATCTGAAAGGTCGTCGTGAAGTCCGTGCGAGCATCGGCGAGCGACTCCCTCACGGCGGACCCGGGCTCCGGGTACAGCACGACGTACACGTCGGGCGGGGACCAGCCGGCCACTGTGGGCGCGCCGCCGAGATACACGGTCAGGTCGGCGTCCTGGAGAGCGGCCTGCACCGCGTCCATGTGCGGCAGGACCGCAGGTGAGGTCATCCGTTCACCACCAGGCCAGGCCGCGCTCGGCGATCAGCGCCAGTTGCGCTTCGAACCGCGGCTGCTCGGTGTCCAGGGCCCGGCCGCCGTCGCGGTGCGGCGGGTTGTGCACCGAGCCGTATTCGAGGAGGTTGCCGAGGGCGCCCTGGGGGCCGCCCTTGTCCGGTCCGATGGTGGCGATGAAGATGTCGCGTCCGTAGGCGGAGACGTCGAAGCCGATCGTGCGCGGGTAGGCAGGAGCGTGCTTCGGTGCGGAGGATCTCGCGTTGGCCCGCCAGTCCTTCTTGATGTTCACCGCGCCCCGCACGATCACAGACCGGGTCTCCCGGCGGGCCCGGGGGATCGCGCGGGCCAGGTGCCGCTCCAGGCGCCGCACGTCCCCCATGTCGAATCGGGCACTGCTCATGACCGGTCCTCCGCTCTGATCCGCCACGCTGTGGACTGGTCGCTGAAGGCGGCCCCGGTGACCCACAGGATCAGCCCGGTCATCCGGGCGTCCGGTGAGGCCGTCACCTCGATACGGGTCCCGGGGAGCACCCGGGAGCCCGGAGCGAGCGGAGTGTCCCAGGGCAGGGACACCTCGTACTCGCGGAGCACGATTTCGTGCTCCGCTGCCACCGTGTCCTGGCCGGTCGCCTGGGCGATGGCCTTCACGCGGGCCTTGCCCGTGTACAGGACCGCCTGCGGGCCCGGGGCCGTGGTGCCGGCCGACCGGTCGAATACGTCGGGGCCTTGGGTGTACATGCGGATGGTGTCCCGCATGCGGGCCTCGGCCATGGTCCGGCCCCCGGCGAGGGCACCGTCGACGTTCACGGCGCCTCGCAAGGGGCGCCGGGAACGATACTGAACGCGCGCCGCGTCGGGGGCCGCAGCTCCTCGGCCTCGTCGTCGGAGAGGTACACCTCGCCGCGCGAGCGCGACGAGTCGACGGTGTACGAGTAGTCGTCGAGCGTCTCCTGGCGCTTCCCGTCCGGGTTGGTCAGGACCCGCAGCACCATCGAGCAGGCGACCTTGGTGGAGATGTCGGTGGGCGTCGTCTCGTACTGGGGGAACCGGTTGAGGATCAGCGCGGTCGCGTCGGCCAACCATGCGGTGGCCCTGCGCTGCTCCTCGTCGGTCAGGTCGCGGCCGAGCCGGTCGGCGAGGTTGTCCAGGGTTGCCAGTGCCACCGCCTCTCCTCCCTTACAGGCTGGCGACGAGGCCGGTCAGCAGGCCGTGCTTGCGCTCGTTGCCGTACTTCAGGCCGACCTCGCCGTACAGCTGGGTGCGCTCCTTGGCGCCCGTCTTGGCGAGCGGCTCGGCGAAGAAGTGGCCCTTGCCCGGGGTCTCCAGGTAGACGGGCATGCACTCTTCGAGCGACGCGACGGCGATCTTGTGACGCGGCATGTGACGGTCGAGCATGATGTTCAGCACGCCGAAGTCGGTCTGGATCGTGGACAGCGAGACGCCACCGACGTTGCGGCTGGTCTCCTGGTACTTGCCGTAGGCATTCGCGTAGGCGTCGGTAAGACCACGCTTCGACGTGGAGCCGCACACCAGGGTCGCGGTCTCCGACTCCATGATTCCGCCGTTGTCGAAGACGAGCTGCAGCAGGCCGTCGACGGCCGCCTTGCCGACGGCGGCCAGCTTGGTGACGTTGGCGGTGCCGTCGGCGCCCGTCAGGTCGATGGCCGTGCCGCCCTTGGTCGCCGCCAGCTTGAAGGTGTTCGTGGTCGGCGACACCACGTAGTACGGGGTGTCCGCGCTGAGGCCGGTCAGGCTGGCGATGGTGTCGAGGGTGACCTGGTCGTTGAGGACCAGGCCGTGTGCGCTCAGGGTGAAGGCGTCGGTGGAGATGGCGCCGGCCGCGGAGCCCAGCGCGGTGCCGGCGCTCGTCACGTTGGTCGTGATGGCCTGGACCAGGCCACGGGTGCGTCGGGCCGTCGTGTTGTCGGACGGCTTCTGGTAGACGCCGTTGATGAACGACCACTCGACGTCCCGGACCATCTGCTTGAGCATCTGCTCGACCTGCCAGTCGAGTTCGTTGCGGACCGGGTTGGTCGCTTCGATGTTCAGGCCGGAGTGCGCGCCGACCGCGGCGAGCTTGGTGTACGAGACGCCGACGGTCTCGTGGTGGATCTGCGTGATGTTGTCGACCGACCCGCGGACCCGCTCCTGGTCGGTGGGCGCGTCCTGGCCCTCAAGGGCGGTGTTCTGGCCCGCGTTGCGCAGGTCGAAGGTCTGCCACTCGAACTCCTTGGCGGAGGTCTGGCCGCCACCGGTCAGGCCTCCGATCGCGGAGAAGAACGGCGTGTCGTCCGGCGTGAGCTGGTGCAGGACACCGGTGTAGTTGGGCAGGTTGTACGTCGTGCCCAGGGCGGAGATGCTGCCGGCCATGGGAGCTCCTTAGGGTGCGGGGCACGGCGTGCGCCTGCCCAGGTGATCAGTTCTTGACGGTTCCGAGCTTGCTGTTCTCCAGGGACAACACCGTCCGCCAGTCGCCCTTGGCCTTGGCTTCGGCGATCTTGTCGTCGATGCCGCCGGGTAGGGCGCCGGGCCGCGGGCCCTGCGAGGGGTCCGGGCGCGGGGTGCGGGCACCGGTGATGCCTGCCCAGTGCGGCTTGCGGATCAGCAGCTCGTCCAGGGCTGCGGTGATGGCCGCCCGGTCGACGGTGCCGTCGGCGCCGAGGAAGCTGCCGCCCTGGAGGGCGCCGACGGCGTCCTGCGGGTCCTGGAAGCGGCCCGCGGCGAGAGCCTCGACCTGAGAACTCACCGCGAGTCGTGTGGCCTGCTCGGCGCGATCGGTGGCCGCCTTGAGGGCGTCCGCCTGCTTCTCTGCCTCGGTCTTGTCCCGGTCCCGGAACTGCTGGAGTTCCGTGGCCTGGGTCCTGGCGAGTGTCTCGGCGTCCTTGGCTCGCTTCTTCCACTCCGTCAGGGCCTTCTCGCCGGCCGGGCCGAGGGCCGGGTCGCTGTCGCCCGTGGGCGGTACGGCCGGGTCGGTGGTCGGTGCCGGAGGAACGGGCGGTGTCGGGGGCGTGGCCGGGTCCGTGCCGGGCGGCGGCGGGTTGCCCGCAGCCGGAGGGGCGGTCGGGTCCGGGGGTGTGCTCATGTGCTCTCCCGTTGCAGGAGTTGGGACCGTCGGCGTTGCGCCGGGGTCAGGTCAGATAGCCGAAGCGCCGCAGCATGGCCAGCGCCTCGTCCCGGCTCTCGGCGAGCCGGAAGATTTCCTCGGGCATCAGGCGCGGTGTCGTCAGCCGGTACTGGCGCCCGATGTTGGCGGGCACCCGGCCGCGGGCGATGTCCCGGGCCCGCTCCCGCCGGTAGAAGTGCCCGCGTGTCGTCCTGCCCTCGCGGGTCGCTGCAATCCGGCGCCCGAAGGCGTCGGCGGTGTACATGCCGCGGCGGGCGTTGACGATCTGGCCCATGTCGGCGCCCTCGCGGATCGCGCGGGCGCCGGCCGCGCCGAACACCCTGTCCTGCTCGGCTCGGGACAGGCTGCCGAAGTAGGCGCGCGGGTCGATGAATCCGCCCTGCCCGCGGCCGTCGCCGCCGAGCTGTCCACGGTGCTGGTTGCGGGCGATGAGGGTGGTCGGCAGGTGGATGCAGTCGCAGCGCGGGTGCCGCTGAAAGCCGCGGTTCCAGCCGTACTCCTTGCCCGCGAGGATCACGCACCGGGAGCATGCCGGGGGCTGCACGACACGGACATAGCCCTGGATCGTGCGGCGCCCGGCCATGGCCACCGACGTTGCCCCACGGCCCGCGTCCGCAACCTGCGTGGCCGTGATCCGCAGAGCGCTCGACAGCGAGCCGCGGGCCGCGTCCTCCATCGACTGCCCGGCCAGCATCCGCACTTTCCAGTCGACGATCGGCTGGTAGAGCAGCGAGACGAGCGGGCGGCCGTCAGAGGCGATGCCCGCGAGCGAGCTGGGGACGACGCGGCCGGCGGCGGCCGGGTCAGCGTCCTCGGCGGCCAGGACGTCGTCCAGGTACGGGTCGGCGAGCCGGGCAGCCTGGGTCTGCGCGTCGGTGACTGCGGCCACCAGCAGCGGCGACAACTGCTCCCACGAGCCGCTGATGTCGCCCCGGTCGATGCGCCTCCACAGCGCCTGTACGCGGTTGGCTGCCTGCCGCACGATGAGCTGCTGGCGCCGGTACTGGGCCAGTGCGATCGACCGCCCAAGCGTGTCGGTCACCGCCTACCCCACGGGCACCGGGTTGGCCGCCGGTACGGGCGGTGCGGGCGGCTCGGGCGCGGGCTTCGGTCCGTATCCGGCGGCGAGGTCGCCGCCCATGGCCCGGTCCAGGGCCCGTTGGTCCATCTCCCGCATCCGGGCCTGCTGCCCGGCCGTGTAGCCGAGGTCCTCGCGGGCCTGCTCGACCGGGATGATGTTCGAGGTGACCAGCTTCACCGTGGCGTCCGCCTTTTGAGCGAACGTCGGTGTGGCCGGGTCGCGCCACAGTGTCTCCAGACGCAGCAGCCGCGGGTCCCAGTCGCCGTCGATGATCCGCATGACGAGCCGGTTCATCCGCTCGTACCCGCCGCCCAAGGGCTTCTGACGGCGCTCACAGCGTTTGATCAGGCGGGTCTCGCGGGACCGGATCGCGTCGGCCGAGGCCGCGTCGTCGGCCACCAGGCCCATGTAGTTGGGCGGAAGCGCGGCCAGCGCGGACGTGATGCGAGCGAGCAGCTCGATGGTGTCGTGGAAGTTCTTCAGGTCCGCGGCAGGGAACTGCAGGACATCGGCGCCGTCTTCCTTGCGGGTCTTGGCCGTCGACCAGATCCGGCCGGTCAGCCGGGACCACACCGACAGCTGCTTGCCGTTGACGTCGACGAAGTCCTCTTCGTCGAACCCGAACGCGGCACGTCGCGGCAGCGCGTGGAACTCGGCGCCGACCATCATGTCCGTGGCGATCTTGCACGCCGCGTCCGAGATGGGCAGGACGTCCTTCAGTTCCGACGCTCCGCCCGGCATCAGCAGGCGGCCACGGTTCGGCAGCACGGCCACCAGGGGATCGCCGACCTTGTGGTCGTCGCGGTCGATGACCACCCACGTACCGGGGCCGGCCGACTTGAAGTGCACCGTCGCGTCAGGCCGGTACAGAGTGGCGTACCGGTCCCGGACCGCGGCGGTGAGCGGGTCGATCTCGTTGTACCGCTTCAGCGCCGCACGGATCTCCCGCGTTGCCGGGTCGAAGTCGGCGTACATCTGCAACGGCGACTCGGCTGTCACCAGCGGCGTGTCCGGCGTCTTCGAGTTCGACCCGACCACGAGGAAGGCACGCTTCATGGTCAGCGCGTCGGTGGTGGCCTGCTGGCTCTTCTCGTCCATGCAGTTGGCCTGCCAGATCCGCCACAGCTCGTCATCCGCCGCGTCCGAGTCCGGATACCGGAAGCCTTCGACGTCGAGGCGCTCCTCGATCGCGTCGACGACCAGGCGCGGCCAGTTGATGACGACCTGACGGATCTGCTCGCCGATCTCCTTGAGCAGCTCGGGGTGCATGTACGACAGGGGCTGTTCGCCCTCGTAGTAGTTGTTGAGCTGCTGGAGTTCGCCCAGCTCCAGGTCGTGGCTGCGTGAGAGGTAGGTCGCCCATTCCTCTTCGGTCAGGTTCAGGTCCACGGCCGCCTCCTCATCACATCACGACCATGGCGGCCTTCTTCTTCGGCTTGTTCAGACCAGCGGCAATCGCGTCGCGGTAGGCCTCCCAGGACAGGCAGCCGGCCATCGCGCCGTCCATGGACAGCGGCGACTGGTGCCGTTCTTTCTCGATGACCCACAGCGGCTGGCCCTGCTCGTCGAGCATCTTCAGCACCTTCTTGCGGGCGTTGCCGATGTGCCGGGCGTAGACCGGGTCACCGGAGTGCGTCAGCTCCCCGGACTGCATGGCGCCCTGGTAGGCCTTGAGCGAGTAGGCCATGGCCTTGAGGCGGTTCGTCCACCACTCGGTGATCCGCTTGTCGCCCCACCGGCCCTTCCAGCGGCTGAGCATGCCCTCCCAGTACGGAGGGTCGGCGTACATGCGGACCACGTCCCATGTGGCGAACGCCTCGACCAGCGCGGCGTCGACCTCGTCCTCGGGGCACTCCCAGCCCGGACCGCCCGGATCGTTGGCGCCGGGCGGGCACTCCCAGATGCCCAGGGACCACTGGAAACCGGTCGCCAGGTGCGTGGCGATCAGGGATGTGGCGTCCCGGAACTGCGCGCCGTCGAACCCGATGGTGATCCTGTCGCCCTTCGGCGGCAGTGGCTGGTCCGGCCGCGCGAGCTCGGTCCAGCGTTCGACGGAGAACGCCTGCCGGCCCGCCTGCACGCGGCGGTTGAGCCAGACGCGTTCCCAGTACGCCCGGTCGGTGTCCGGGGCGTTGTACAGCGAGACGATCGCGTCGACCTGGCCCTCGAAGTCCGGCCAGGCCGCGATCGAAGGTCCCGACGCTTCCCGGACGGCGGCCCGGATCTGCTGGTCGTCCGAGAGGTCCTCGTCCGGCCGCGGTGCGGCCTCGCGGTGGAAGAAGAACAGCGTCCGATCCTTCGACTTGCCCGCCGCGACCAGCTCGGCGAACTCGTGCGTGCCCTGCGCGACGCTGTCCTCGCCGGGCGTGTACGTGGTCGTCGTCTCCAGCGACCACGGGTCGAACAGCATGATCTTCGGGATGTTCGCCAGCATTGTCTGGTGCGCGTCCTTGTGCCGAGGCAGCGTGAAGCGGTGCGTCTCGTCGAAGTGCTGGAAAGTGGTGCGCGCGCCGTCGCGGGAGTCCGGGGAGGACGCCAGCGGCACGGCCTTGCCCGAGCCGCCCCACCGCATGATGCGGTCCAGGCCCGGATCGAACAGGTCTCCGTCCGGCCCCTCCGTGATCATCACGTACAGCGCCGCGTAGGCCAGTTCCTCGGTCTGCTCCTCGGTGTACGCGACCATCGGGATGTACGGGTCCGACACCGGGACGCCGACGGGCTCGCCGTCCGCGGCGAACCCGTCGCAGCGCACCGGTCCGTCCGGGTGCAGCTCGGCGAACGCGACCGCGGCGGCCAGCTCCGTCTTCGCCGTGCCCTTGCGGACCGACAGGCCAATCCGCTTGAACCTTCGCTTCCCGGCACGCGGGTGGCCCTGCGGGTACACCTCGTACCAGCGGTAGATCAGCGCGCGCTTCTCCGCATCCAGGACGTAGGGGCGACCGCGCAGTGCGCCCGGTCCGTGCACGGCCCGCTCCTCGATGAGGTCGCACACCTGCGGTCCCAGAGTCGGCCACGGCTCGTCGTCCGGGCCCGGGACCATCAGGACGCCCACGTACTCACTCCACTACGTGCAGGGCGGCCCGCGGATCGTCCGGACGGCGCCCCCCGCTCACCGGGCGCCGGCGCGGGCGAGCCGTAGCGGCCTCCTCGGAATCGGTGACCTTCCAGCGCAGACGCAGCAGTGCCAGCGGCGTCAGGCCCAACCGGTCGCCGAGCTGCCGGGCTTCCTTGGACGCGTCCAGGTCGCCCTGCTCCGCCTTGGCCTTCCACCGGACGTACTGGGCGACCTCCCGGGTCCAGCCGGCCCGGTACCACTCGACGGCCTGCGGCAGTGCCCACAGTTGGGTCCAGAGCTCGGCCTCGACGCGCTCCTGCGCTGCGAGCTGCGCGGACAGGATCGCTGCTTCCTCCCGGGCCGCGTCAGCCTTGCGCTGCGCGGTCGAGCGGGCCCGCCCCTTCAGGGTGGGTTCCTGGAGGGCCAGTTCGAGATCGTCGGCCATGCGCTGTACGGAATCGCGCTGCGTCGTCAGCATGATGTCGGCGAGCAGCGGCCACGCTGGCGGCGCGCCCTCGCGGCCGTCTGCGGGCAGTTCAACCATCGCCACGGTGGCGTTGCGCCGCCTGGCGTTGGGCTTCGGAGCAGGGCCCATTCCGGCCATGCCATCACCCCCACGGTGCCGTTGCGGCACGTCGGATGAGCCCGGCCGTTGCAGCCGAGCGCGGTTACGGTGCGTGGTGCTGGGGCCCTGACTGGGGGCCTCCCAGACCCGTACAGACAGGGAGCGCCCTCCCCGGCGGTCCTGGCCAAGATCGTTCTGGGGGTCCCCCCGCTACCCTCCGTGACAATCTGCCCATCGCTTTGAGCTGCGGCGATAGCGGAACGTCACTGCCAGGTGTAGAGGGCGTCGCCGTCCTGGTGCCGGTGCTCATGGCCGAGCCGGCCGGGCGGCAGGTCCGGGTCGTCGGGCGGCTCGGTGCATGTGACCCGGGCAGCCAGGGCGGGCAGGAAGTGAGGCCGGCCGCACACTGGCAGCGCCTCGCTCGTGCTGGTCAGCCGCGTCTGTGCTGCCGTCTCTGCCTGTGCTGCCGTCTCGTCGTCGGCCTTGGCCTTGGTGGTCACCGATCCTCCTCTGACTGTGGTGGTGTCCAGCCCAGCTTCTTCAGCGTCTCGGCGACGCCCTGTCCGAGCAGGACCTCGGCTTCGATCGAGCCGAGCTCGGTCACGTCGATCAGCTGCACGTTCAGGGTCAGCTTCGGGATCTCACCTGCCGTACCGATGTGCAGCGTCAGCCCGGTCAGACTGCGCGCGATGTCCGTGCCGTCGATCAGGACGCGGTGCGCGAGCGGTCCGTCGCTTCGGATCTCGACCTTGTGCCTGCTCACGCGTTCCAACCTCCTGGCTGGTGCTTGGCTGTCTCGCTGCTGTGGCACGGGCCGCAGAGGCCGCGGCCGTGCTGGGGGTCGTCGGGGTCCAGGCCGGCGTCGACGAGTGCTCTGCGGTCGAGTGGCCAGTGATCGGCGTGCACGCTCTCGCGAGTGCAGCGGCCGGTGCCGGCCTTCTCGCAGCTTCTGCAGCCGTGGCAGGTGCAGACGGGATCCCGCCGCAGGACGCCGGGGCGGAAGCGCTGCTCGTGCTGCTTGCCGTAGCCGCGCTGCCGTGCGCTGCCTCGCCGCTGGTCCGCCTCGCTGCGGCAGCCGTCGCACTGGCCGTGCTGCGTGTACTCAGGGCAGCCGGGGCGGGAGCACACCCGGTATGACGAACGCCTGGGCATGGTCGCCTCCTGGTCCGTAGCCTGTCCGCACTTGGGGGTGGTGAGCATGAAGCGGATGGACGTTCCGCTCGGAATCGTCGTGGCCGGTGTGGTCCTGATGATCGGTTGCCGACTGATCACGTGGTGGCCGGGCGTGATCGTGGGCGCGGCGGCGATCCTCGGCGTCTTGGCGTCGACGGCGGTGAAGCGACGGCCAAAGGAGTAGCGGCGAGGGCTAGACGACCTACACCCTCGGAGGCCACGCCCATGTGCCGGGCCCGTCGCCCTCGTGGCGTGAGGTGGCCCAGTGGCTGTCGGGTCCGTCGAGCAGGACCTGCAAGTTCAGCGCCTGGTCACCGAATGACGCGACGACGACGGCCGGGTACGACTGTCCGGCCCGCGGCATGTTGCCGTTGATGCTGTCGTGGCTGCGCTGCTGCTGGATGTGGCGGGCGTCGTCCTCGGTCAGTCGGTACAGGACGGTGCGCCCGATCGTGGGCAGTGGCATGGCTTCCTCCGGGGTGCGTGTCTTGCACGACGACGGCCCGGGGTTCAGGTCCGCCGGGCCGCCGCCGTGAGTCGGGGGCCGGTCAGAGCCGGTGGATCTGGAAGCTGAGGGAGATGCGAGCCAGGCGCGCCCGCTCCTGGACCGCGAGGGAGATCGGAATGGGAGTGGGGCCGCAGCAGCCCTTGAGGCAAGTCGGCTCCCCGTCGGAGACGAGGTGGACGTGCTTGCCTTGCGCGGCGAGCAGGTGGGCGGCCTCGGCGGCGCTCCGGGGCGCCTCGGTCGTGGCGGGCATGGGCGCCTCCGGGTACGACAAAGGCCCCGCCAGTGGCGGGGCCTCGGGTGTCTATGTGTGCCGGTTGAGGACACAGTTGTACACGCGGATCGTCACACAGTCTCTGACCTGCGGTCAAGCAGCAGCGCGTTCCCGGCGCTTGAGGACGAGGGCCTTGACGTCCTGGACGCGGAAGTACGGGTGGCGCTCGGTGCCGCTGGAGCGGGCGAGCTGGCCCCGGTAGACGAGGTTGCGGAGGGCTCCGGCGCTGATGCCGAGCATCTGACGCGTCTGCTCGGCTGTGAGCTGGCCGGGGCGGATGATCTGTGGCTCCATGCCTCCATGATGCGGCAGTGAGTGACCTTGTGGGGGACGCCAGGAAGGCCGTTTCCGGGGGCACTTACGAGTCCCTGGAAACGGCCTTCCTGCCTCACTTGGTCGCCGTTTGCACTGGTCAGTGCCAGTGGGGTGATCCAGTGACCTTGGAAGTGGAAAGTCACTGCCCACTGCCGGGTCACTGAGCCTCTGCGAGTTCCTCCGCTCGGCGTCCGAGGGCCCGCTCGACGCTCTCCAGCTTCACGACGGGGTAGCCGTCGAGCGTTCCCGGCTCCTCGTCGTACACGGCGAGCAGGGCCTTGAGGCGGGCGCCATTCCAGTGCTCGTAAGCGGCATGGTTGCGGGTCTTGAGGCGGTGGATCACCTCGGTGGTGCGGACTCGGGACTCACGGCCGACGACGGCCGCGAGGTCGGTGAGGTGGTCGACGGGCTGGACGATCTCCAACTGGTGGACAGTGGCGACTTCATCGCGGCGGGCCTTGGCCCGGTCGGTGAGCACGACGGCATCCTCGCCAGAGATGAAGTGCGTCCGGACGGTGACGGACGACTGTCCGGACTCCAGCGGGATGCCCTCGCCTGCGACGACGATCGTGCCCCGGTCCTTGCCGCGCCGGAGCTTGTGCGGGGCGGCGCCGGCGTCGACGGGGGCCTCGCCGAGCGCCATCTTGGCCTGGGACTCGGTGCCGAGGACGAGGGAGCCGCGGATGTGGTTGCCCTCGCGGGACCGCTTGGGCAGGTTCTCGTCCGTGGGGTCCTGGGTCCCTTCCCAGATGGTGACGTTCACGGCGCGGCCCTGGTCGTGGATCTTCTTGACGGCCTGGAAGTAGCGACTGGTGGCCTTACTGCCGCCGTAGGGCCGACCGTCGGGGCTTTTGGCGCCGCATCCGTAGGCGACCTGCGCCTCGTCGATGATCAGGACGATGGGGCGGAATCGGGGATCGGTGCGGGCCATTTCCCTGGTCACGCCGTCGGTGGCGCCGGACTCTTCGAGTAGGGCGATGCGCTTTTGCATCTCGTCGACGCCCCACTCGACCATGTCGGTGGCCTGGGCGACGTGGTCGTCGGTCGGGCCCTGGATGAGCACTTGGGCCAGGCCGTGGAAGGGCCGCCAGTCGCCGACGCCCTTGAGGTCGGCGATGTAGAAGTCGACGGTCAGGTCGAAGATGAGCCAGAGGGCGAGGGCGCGCAGGGATGCGGTCTTGCCCTGGTTGGATAGGCCGGTGAGCAGGATGTGCCGCTGGAAGACGCTCACGCCGGCGGCGTCGCCGCGGAGGTTCTGTCCCCATGGCGCCGAGCCGGTGTAGTAGTCGGCGGTCAGGTCCTCTTCGAGCATGAGCGGGGAGGCGCCGATGGGCTCGTCGAGGGCGCCGGAGTCGGCGATCCACAGCCGGACGGTGCGGGGCTGCGGCGGGATGCTGATGAACACCTCGTGCTCGTGCCGGTTGAGGTTCTCGGCGAGCTTGCGCCGCTTGTTCTGGACCTCTTCGGTTGAGACACCGGTGGGCAGGTGTACGTCGACCTCGACGCCGCACCCGGCGATCTTGATGCCGGAGAGCATGGCCGCGCCGACGTCGCCCATGCCGTCGATGGCCTTGCGCAGAGGTGAGATTCCCAGCTCACGGAAGGCGACGACGACGATGGACGGGGTGATGGCGGCGCCGAGGTCGCGGGCGGATACCGGCAGGGCCCACTGCGGGGCGGTGTGCTGGTGCTGGCCGATCGCCCAGACGGCGGCGAGGCCGAGCCACGGGGCGAGCGCTAGGCCGGGCCCCCAGATGACTCCGGCGATCAGGGCCACCCAGCGGACGAGGTCGGCGACGGTCTCGAACGGTGCGGCGACGTCGGTGATGTCGTGGTTGGCCCAGGCGAGCAGGATGCCGACCATGAGCAGCAGGCCGGCGGCGCCTCCGGTGGCGGCCGCGAGGGCCTTGGGCGCCTGGAGGGCAAACTGGAGCAGTTCGACGCGCCTCCGGTGGCGGGCGGCTCGGAAGTCCTGGCCGCGGGCTTCCCACTCCTTGACCTCGTCGAGCAGGCCGGCGGCTTCGGCGGCGCGGATCATCCGCTCGTACCGGGACGCGGTCCGGCCGTCCCAGATGCGGCGTCCTACGACGCGCGTCCCGCCGAGGACGTAGGCGCCGTGACGGACGGCGAGGCGTCCTGTGGTGCGGACGCGGTCGTCGGCGAGGGCGGCGCGGGTGATGCGCAGGTACCGGGCTCGGCGGCGCTCGGGACGCGTGGGGGACGCCGGGGCGGCGGGCGCGTCCTGGGCGTCCTCTGGCGGTTTGATCAGGGTGACGGTCATGCTGTTCGGGTCCTGCCTCTCGGTGAGGTGTGGGATGCCCGGGGACGGCGGCTGCTTGGCGGTAGGACGCCGTCCCCGGGGCGCGGCTACCGGTAGCGGCGGAGCTCGCCTTCGATGCGGCGGGCGGTCTGCTCCTGGTCGTTCATCTGGCGGCGGGCGTCCGCGCGTTCCTTGCCGCTGCTGGTGCGCATGGTCACCCGGGCACCCGCGGCGTCCCGTCGGGCCTGACTGAGGCGGCGTTCCAGCTCGGCGACTTCGGCTTTGCCGCGCTCCTCGGCGCGCTCCCCGATCCGTTCGGCCTCGCGCTTGAGCCGGTCGTCGATGGTGTCGGCGTTCCGGTCTCCGGCGAGGGACTGCTTGGCGGCCTTGAGGGTGAGCCAGGCCAGGCGGCGCTTCTCTGCGCCGGTGTACGAGGCGGGCATGGTCAGGCCTCCGGGGTGGTGTCGTCGGCGGGTGTGGCCTGGGCGATGAGCAGGTGGGTGCGGGCGATGGAGTCCCACAGGGTGCCGGCGGCGGCGTAGGGGGCGGCCTTGTGCGGGCCGTCGCCCCGGGCCGCGTTCTCGGCCCATCCGGCGAGCTTCTCCGCATTGGTGAGCGCGGCGTCCGCCAGCTTCAGGTGTGCGTCTCGGTGCATGGGTTCCTCCTGGTCAGCGGTGCTTCTGGATGTCGCTCCAGATGGAGCGGAGGACGAGGGCGAGGATGGCGACGGATACGGCGCCGATGGCGACGGCGACCGCGAACAGTGCGGCGACCAGGCCTCCGGCGATGCCGAGGCCGCCGATGGTCAGCCACTTCCGGGCGTCGAACTCCTGCCGGGTCGGCTGCTGGGCGGGCGGCTGCTGCTGGGTGGCCTGCTGGACGGCGAGGATCGCGGCGATCGTCCGCACCAGCTCGGTGTTGTCGGCGGCTGCGACGGCGTCCTGTGCCGCCTTCTCCAGCGGATTGGTCATGTGGCCCACCTGCGCAGGGTGCGGGCGATGCGCGGCCAGGCGAGGACGCCGACCAGGACGGCGAGGACGACCGGGTGCAGGACGACCGTGGCGACCAGGCCGAGGAGCGGCGGGAAGGCGACGAGGAGGCCGAGGAAGGCCCCGCAGATGAGGCGCATCATGCGAGGACTCCTTGCCGTTCGGGGAGGAACTGGGGGTGGAAGAGGTTGCGTCCTCGGGCGTCCTTGGTGAAGACGCCGAGGCGTCCTGCCGCCACCCAGTTGCGGACGGTGGACGGCTCGACGCCGTAATGCAGGGCAACGTCGTTGGTCGTCATGAGGGGCGGCTCGGGACGCGCTTCGTCCTCGCCCGTCCCGGCCTCCAGCACCAGCGTCCCGGCGGCGTCCTGCGCGTCCTCGCGCTCCAGGGTCACGGTGGGCACCGGGCGGCACCGCACGGGCAGGAGCCGGACACCGGGCGGCACGACCTCGGGGATGGGCCGGACGTTCAGGACGGTCGGGGACGCGGGTACGTCCTCGACGTCCTGTGCGTCCTGGTGTGCGTCCGGCGGGCTGGCCGCGAGGTGCAGGAGGTGGCCGACGACGGCGGGCGGGACGAGGCTGGTGACCGCGATCAGGACGGGCTGGTCGGCGATGACGTGCCCGGTGGTGATGAGGTGGCTGACGACCTGGGCGGCCATGGCGAGGCCGAGGGCGAGGCAGGCGCCGATGATGGCGGACCAGCGGCCCCGGTCCCCGCGGCGGCGGGTTGAGGCGACGGCGGCGGCGATGCCCGCGTAGGCGGACAGGACGACCGGCATGCCGTAGGTGAAGGGGTCGTTCCATCCGGCGGTCTCGGCGAGGTGGTACTCGCCGGGCGCGCACATGAGGAGGGCGACGCCGAGGACGATGGGGCGTCCGCCGGCGGTGAGGCCGCGCACCCACAGCGGGGCGGACGAGCGGGGGCCGGTGTGCGGGGCGGTCCGCTTGAACGGGCGGGCCAGCCAGGTGAGGACGTTCACTGGCCTTCACCGCCGCTGGCGAGCGCACGGAGGTGGGCCATGTACTGCTCGTGAGTGCGGTAGCGGGGCGGTTGAGCCTCGGTCTTCTTGCGCAGGTAGTCGGCCTCCCACTGCACGCCGTTCGTGGCCTTGCCGCCGAGGACGTCTCGGATGGCGAGCTGGACCAGGTGGACGCGGTCGGAGACGCAGGACTCGTAGGTGACCAGGTCCGCGCGGTCGCTGCCCGGGTCGGGCAGAGTCAAGGCTTCGCCGATCGCGGCGAGCAGCTGGCGGACGGGCTCGGGGATGTTGGTGTCCGTCATCGTCCGGCCACCGCCTCGGAGGCGGACGCGATCAGGTGGGCGTCGTCGCGGTGGTCCTGCGTGCGGCGTGCGGCGTTCCTGGCGTAGTCCTCGTCGCACAGGCGGTGCAGCTCGGCGACGACGGTCTTGGCGATGCTGCCGGTGACGCCGGCCTGCGTGGCGCGCACGGTGATGACGCGGCCGGGCAGGCGGCGGATGAGGCCCGCAGCGACGAGGCGGCGCCCCGTTTCGGGCACGGGGGTGGGCATGGAAAGATCGGCCATAGCCGGACTTCCTCCTGGTGTAGTCAGGTAGGTGTTCGGTCAGGCCCTCGGCTGGGACTGCAATCCCGGCCTTGGGCCGTCTTCAGTTGTGGGGTGTGGCTACGCCTGCTTGTTCTTCAGGGCGTTGATGGCCCGGCTGATGCCGGCCCGGGTGACGCCGAGGTCTCGGGCAACTGCTGCCTGGCTTCCCAGCTCTGCTTCACCATCGATGAGGGCCTGGGCCCGTTCGTCGGTGGCTTCTTGGTAGGCCTGCTGCGCTGCTGCTTGCTTCCGGACTGCGGCGTCGTGGCGTTCTCTCCAGGTAGTCACGTCCCTCCTAGTACCGGATGCGGTGGCTGCCCGACAAATGTAACCAGGGGTGGCGACGTGCGTCAACACCCCTGGCAACGTCATGCGGACTCCTTGGGCTGGAAGTGGTGCAGCATCAGGAACTCGTCCGCCTCGTAGACGTACTCGCACCACGGGCACACCAGGCTCGTCTCCCCGGACCGGTGCCGCAACGGCGCCCCGCACACCGCGCCGTCCGCGCCGACCACGGCGACGCACTGCCCAATCCGCCGGCCCCGGTCGTCGCCCTCGCCGAGGACCGACAGCGCCTCGCCCTCCAGTGCGCGGACCGCCCTGGCCAGGTCCCCGGCCGACGGATACTCGGCGGCGATCCACTCCACGTTCATCCAGAGCCAGCGGGCCGCGACCAGGATGCGACGGTCCACGCCCCGCTCGATGACGGGCTCGCCCCAGCCGCGCCACGCCTGTACGTCCGAGCGCCAGCGCTCCAGGACGCTGGCCATGCCGCCGTACCAGAGGTCGAGCGCGCTCTCGTTGAGCGGCGTCGAGGGCCCGGGGTGCCCCGCAGAGACGCGCTCCATCGCGCCGCGGGTCACCGGGGCGAGCGCCCCGCTCAGCCGCCCGGCCAGGGCGGGCAGCCGCTGGAGCCGTTCGACGAGCGCGAGCGTGTCGCCGGGGCACAGGTGGCCGTACTCCAGCGGCCGCTCACACAATCCGCAGTCGTTCACGGGGCGGTGCTCTCCTTGGGCTCGGCCAGGGCGGCGCGCAGTTCGACGGCGGCGCCGCCGTACGCGCGGAGGATGGCCCACCTGCGGGCGAGCCGACTGGCGCGCTCGACAGCGGCCTCGGCCGCCAACGCGCGCTCCTTCCACTCGTCGCCGCGCCGCCAGCCTCTGGCCGCGTTGTCGTACAGCTCGTCGAGTTCGTCGTCCGTGATGGTGCTCGCGGTCTTCCGGGGCTTGCTCATGCGGTGCTGTCCTTCCTGGTGCAGGTGGCCGGGTCGTGCTGGGTGCCAGCGGTCGCCCACCATGCGTCGCAGCAGGCGGCGGCCATGGCGTCGGCGACGACGAGCTCGGCGCCCGGGGTCCGGCGGGGGAGCGGCGGGCGTCCCGTGCGGTCGCGGCGGGCGTTCACGGGCCCGAAGAGGGACCGGGCGGTCGCCTCGTTGTCGGAGTGCTCGGTCTCGCGAAGGAGCGCGATGAGCGGGACGACGGAGCAGGCGGCGAGGGCAGCGACCGCCCACACCTCGCCGTAGAGGGCCTGTTGGACGGTGGCGTAGGCGAGAAACAGGGCAGTGGCGCCGTAGATGCTGCACACGACGCGGGCGAATCGGGTCATGGGGTCAGGCCTCCTCGGCGGTGGTGAACGGGTTCCGCTCCGGCGGGCCACCGGCGCGGCGTCGCGCGAGGTACGCCTTGAACTCCTCGACCGCCTGCAGTTCGCCGGGGGTGAGGCGGGCGTTCGGGTTGTTGCCGCACCGCGGGCCGACCGACGGCGCCTCGTCGGCCGTATGGCCCGGACCGAAGGCAGCCGCACGCCGCAGCTCGGCCGTGGCCCACGTGATCCCGTTCTGCACGGCGATGGGGAACGGCGCGCGGGTGGCGTCGATGCGGTCGGCCTCCTCGCGGAGGATGGCGGCCCTGCCGGCGGGCGCTGCCAGCTCGGCGGCTGGCTGCTGCTCGGCCGGGTGAGCAGCGACCCAAGCGCGGACGGCCTGCTCGATGACGAGCAGCGCGGTGTTCCCGCGGGTCTGCGCAGCGTCGTTCTCGGGACTGTCCGTCGCGGTCTGGGCTGCCCTGCGGACGGCGCGCTGGTAGACGGCGGCCGGCCTCTCGATGTCGCGCATGAGGGCCATGAGGGCGAGGCAGCGGTCGGTGGTCATGATTCCTCCGTGGTGTGATGGGTGGAGGGCCGGGCCTGATAGCGACAGGCCCGGCCTGCTACGCGGCGGCGGAGAGGGCGAGCTGACCGAGGACGCGGCCGACGCGGTCCTGGTCGATGAGGTCGGCGACGTCGCCCTGTGTGCTGCCGCGCGGTACCTTGATGCCGAGGCGGCGGCACAGGCCGAACTGCTTGTCGCTGGGCTGGCCGTGACGCCACCGGGCCTCCCGCGCGACGAACGCTCCGGGCGCCAGGACCTTGGCCTGCTGCTCCAGCCACGCCAGGGCCTCGGGGAGCGGCCGCGCGACGTCGTCCTTCGGCGGGTGCACGCCATCCGCCTGCGTCCAGCGGCGCATCCGGTACAGCCGGGTCCCGGAGTCGCGGACGAGGAACAGGAACATGGCGCCCGTCAGACGGATGAACCACGTACCGTCCTCGGTCCGCAGCCACCGGATCGCGGACTCGCCGAACAGATTGATCTCCTCGGCGGTCACCTGCGCGGCGAGGGCGCGCCGCTTCTCGCTGGCGACGTGCTCCTCGGCGACCTGACGGAGGCTCTTTCCCTCCTCGGCCTCGCCGACCTCCCGCTCAGTGAGGTCGACCATCGAGGCCAACTTGTGCCGGGTCGCGGCGCCCATGACGTCGAGCAGCAAGGCGTCCCGTTTCCCGGGCGAAGGGCGCAGGCCGCGGCCGACCATCTGCACGTAGAGGCCGGGGCTCTTGGTCGGGCGGGCGACGACGATGCACGAGGTGTGCGGCGCGTCGAACCCCTCGGTCAGGACCATGCAGTTGGTGAGTACCTGCACGTCGCCTGCCGCGTACTGGGCGAGGGTCGCGCGGCGCTCGTCTCGGCCCATGTCGCCCCACACCGGGGCGGCCTTGATGCCGACTGCGGTGAGCGCGGCGGCGGCGGCCTGGGCGGTCGCCACGGTCGGTGTGAAGACGACACCGGCCCGGTCGCTGGCGTGGTCGACGTACGCCTTGGCGATGGCGTCGATGGCGCCGGACTCTTCGAGTGCCTTGCCGAGCTGGCCGTCGACCAGGTCGCCGCCGCGGGTCTTCACCTTGTTGAGGTCGAGGGTGTCGACCGTGATGCTCTTCCCGCGGACGTCGCACAGGTAGTTGTCGCTGATCATGTCGAGGATGTCGAGGCGGAAAACGACGTCCTGCCAGACCTCGGCCAGCCCGCCGTCGGTGCGCGTCATGGTCGCTGTGAAGCCAGCCACCGGGACCCCGTCGTACGCCCCGAAGTGCCTGAGCACCTCCATATAGGTGCGGGCGGCGGCGTGGTGGCACTCGTCGACGATGATCAGCCCGATGTCGCGGATGGCCTCGCGGCGCCGCGATACGGCCAGGGTCTGGACGCTGGCCACGATCACGTCGGCGTCCTGGTGGTCGTCGCGCTGCGCCTTGACGATGCCGACCCGCAGCATCGGGTCGACCGCGAGCAGCTTGGAAGCGGCCTGCTCGATCAGCTCCTCTCGGTGGGCGATGACGAGGACTCGTCGTCCGCCGAGGGCGTCGAGCATCTGGTGCGCCAAGTGGGAGAACAAGACGGTCTTTCCGGCGCCGGTGGGCAGTACGACGGCCAGACGGTTCTGGCCGTCGGCCCATCCCTTGCGCAGGGCCTCGATGGCGTCGAGCTGGTAGGGGCGGGGGGTGAAGGACATGGGGCACCTCGATCCGTTGGAGAGGGGAGAGGGGCGGTACGCGCTGCGTACCGGCTGCGTACCGGCTGCGTACCGGGGAAAAAGCAGGGTTGACCTGCTGTTATGTCTCTCTAGAGAGCTAGTGGTACGCAGGTACGCAGAAACACACAGGGGTCTATGTGTGCGCGCTCGCACGCACACGCCCGCACACACGCACACGCCTGAGGGGTGCCATTTCCGGGCGAGTGCGTACCGCCCCGAAAGCGGCATCCGGATTGCCTCTGACCTGCGGAGACTCGGGCGGCGGGGTGGTACGCACTCGGTGCGTACCACCACCGTGGCGGCCGTCATGCCGCCTCGTCCTCGTCGCCGAAGCTGAGGCCCTTGGGCGTGAAGGCGAGGCACTTCGCGCGGACGCCATCGAAGCGTCGGGGCACGAGGTGCGCCGGCCGCTGGCTCTTCAAGGTCTTCAGGTACTCGGCGTCGACCCAGCTACCGACCACGGCATCGAGGGAGTACTCGGCGTCGGCGAGGATCTTCCGGACCCGCTCAGGCAGGAGCGCGACCTCGGTGACGCCGTCCTTGGTGGACAGGACGCCGAGCCAACCGGAGTACGGGGGTTTCTCGTTCATGGCCGCGCGAGTGGCGCTGAACAGCTCGTGCGCGTGGCCCGCCACGTACTCCCGCAGGACGTCGAGCGCCATGTCGGGCCGGTTGTCGGTCGGATTGTGGGCGGTGAACAGGCCGCGCCACACGTCGTGTGTGAGCGGCTCGTACGGCAGGAGACCGGTTCGGCAGGCGAGCGTCTCGGCGAGGACCAGGGCGGCGACCATGGGTGCACGCCGGTTGGTCATGTCCCCGTTGCCGCGGAACTCGTCGACCAGCGTGCGGTGGTGCTCCTTGAGCTTCTCCCTGCCGTTCGGCTGGGCGAGGCCGCTGAGGATGTACCGGATGAACTCCGGTCCAGCGTGACCGTGGTTGGCGAGGACGCCCTCGCGGGCGGCTGCCGCCGTCGGCCCGCCACCCTCGCCGAACGGAGCGATCGTCGTCCCGAGGATGCGCGCCGCCGCGCCCTGGCTCGTCGTGAAGGACAGCGCGGGCCGCTCGCCGGACGACAGGAGGATGGTCTCCCAGGGCAGCATGTTGCCGAACGCCCCGCCCGACCTGGCCTTGCCATGGTTCATCGGGAGTTGGTAGAGCACCTCGTCGATGAGCGTGTCGTCGGTGACGGCCATCGTCTCGTCGAAGACCGTGAGCAGGCCGCGGACGAGGTTGAGCCGCTTCTCGATCGCGTACAGCGTCGTGCGCCAGTTGGACATGGCGGAGGCGTGCTCGGACGGGTCGGCCCACACGCTGAGCGCGACCTGAAGCGCGGTCGTCTTGCCCTTGGTGGAACGGCTGGAGATGTCCAGCGTGAAGGAGTTCAAGCCGAGCGGCTTGAGCAGCGGCGCGGCGAGCGCCGCAGCGACGGCGACACGCGGCACCGGGAAGCCTGCCAGCGGGGCGACGGTCGCCTGCCAGTCCTCCAGCGTCCCTTTCCTGGCGTGCGCTCGGGCCGGGCCGCGCTGCTCCTCGAACGCGGTGTCGACCTTGATGCCGTCCTCGGGGGAGCTGACGAACGTGCCGTCGTCCTGCCAGCCCAGCCAGCGGGCCAACTGCTCGGACGGGATGCGGTGGACGTTCTCCGCCTCGAACTCTGCGAGCCACTTCTCGACGGCCCGAGCGTCACCCTCGACTGCGGGGAGTCCGGCTGAGCCGAGGGTCTCGATCAGCTTCCGCCCGCGCTTGGCTGTCTCGCGGCTGACGATGCGGGAGATGCGGCGCGGCCGGCCGAGGCTGCGGTCGATCCAGGACAGCTCTACGTATTGGTCGCCCTCGGGGTCCTCGAACGTGGCTGTCACGACCAGCGGGGCGAAGGTGACGCGGGTCCAGCTCTCGCCGCTCTGGCTGAGCACCTCGACGCCCCGGCCCGTGAGCCTGTAGTCGTATGGCGTACGGACCGCCGGTGGCAGGCCGAACGTGTCCGCGTAGTCGAAGCCCTCCGAGTCCCGAGCGGTGTCGCCCTGGGGGGCCTGCTCCTCGTCGGCCCTGGCGTGCTCGTCCTCGTCGGGTGCCGCAGCAGGGGCAGGGGCCGACGGCGCGGGTGCCGGTGCCGGTGCCGGGCCGAGGGCGCGAGCGGCGCTGGGCGCGCCGACGGTGGCCAGGTGCCGACTGCCGTAGCCCTGACGGGCCAGCTCCCGAGCGGCGGCCTTGTGGTCGCCGCCGTGCTGCAACAGGGCGTAGGCGCCGAACTTCGAGTACGGCACCTCGCTCTGGAACTCGGAGCCGGTGGCGAAGACGAACAGCCGGTCGTGCTCGTCCTTGCCGGTCGTCGCCTTCACACCGCCGACGCCGTCCGCCCAGCCCCAGTACGTCTCGCTGCCGCGGGTGTGCATCGGCCGGAAGACGCCACGGAGGATGTCCTCCCAGGACCCGCGGACCTCGAAGTCGTCGCCGGGGCGCAGGCTTCCGTCGGGCCGGGGCGGCGCGGGGCGCGGCGCCGTCTTCGCCACCTCGGGCTGGGGGAGCTGGTCGACCATCCGGCACACGTCCCGGATCGCGCCCACGGTCTCGGCGTCGAGGGTTGGGATGCAGTCAGGCCCGCCGGCGAGACGGACGTACGGGCGCCCGGAAGCGTGGACCGTTCCGCCGGACGGTTCGACCAGGCCGTATCCGCCCTCGCCGCGCGTCTCGATCAGGACGCGGACGATGCGCGCGTTCGGCTTCTCGCGGAGCCGCTGCCTCTCCTCGTCGGTGTACTCGGGCTCTTCGGCGAGGCGAGAGGCCAGCTTGGTGTTGCCGGGGACGTCGCCGCCCTCGACGCGGACACGGAAGTGCCGGCCGCCGGACGGTGATTCGGTGACCCAGCCGTCGAGGATCGCCGCCCATGCCTCACTGAGTCGGGGCCCGGACGCTTCCATGATCTCGGTTACGTCGTTGAGCAGGCCCTCGCGGATGGCGATGCCCTCGAACTCGATCAGTTCGACGTTGCCGGACACGGCGCCGTAGACGACGGCGATGCCGCGGGGTCGGTCGCCGCCGAACCATCCGTCGTGCTGCTCGGGCGTGGTCCTGGTGACCTTGTGTTCGAGCCAGGAGACGGCCGGCTTCTTGGTGCCGTCCGCTTTGATGGGCAGGACGCACAGGCCTGCGTCGTGCAGGCCGCGGGCAGCCGCCCGGAGTTCGGTGATCGGCGAGTCGGTCAAGGCTGCTCCCCCTGGTGGTACCGGGCGAGGTGCTCGGCCTTGACGGTCTTGGACCATTCCGGAATGGCGACCCCGTACACGGGTCCCTCACGGCGCTGGGGGCAGTTGGGCCGGTGGCAGTCGTAGCGGGCGCGGCCGTTGTCCGCGTCGATGACGAGCAGGCCAGCGATCTCGGGGGCGGCCGTGCGGCCCGGGGTGTCCCGGGCCTGCACGGCGGAGGTGGTCAACGCGCCGCCCGGGAGGTACGTGCGTGCCAGACATCGACGGTCTCGACGTGGCCCGCCTTGACGGATGCCTGGAAGCTGACGGCGAGCTGCTTCTCTTCCGCGCGCCGCTCGACCTCTTCACGCATCTGAAGGAGGGAGACCGCAGGGTGCTGGCCCTCGGGGATGATCGCCATGGCGTCGCCGTCGGTGGTCCAGATGACGAAGGTCTTCGGCGGCTGGTCCTCTTCCGTGGCGCGCGAGGTGTGCAGTCGGATGTGCTGGTGCGCGGCGTACTGCCGCAGGGTCTCGCCAGCCAGGAAGTGTCGGACCCAGTCGAAGATGGACTCGGGTGCGCCGGTGATCCTGATCAGGTCGCCGATGGCGTCGAGACACTCGGCGACGTCCTGCTCGGCGAGCAGCTTGCTCGCCTCGATGGCGGCCAGGGCGCGGACGACTTCGGGCGTGGTGGACGGCGTGACAGCCGTGGGAAGCTCAGCCATGAGCGGACCCCTCTGTTCTCTACTTGCTGGCGCTTGTGGGTGCGGGTGCGGGCTGCTCTGACGGCGCCTCCGGCTGGACCCCGGGGGCGTCGTCGTTTCCTGCGGTGGCTGATGCCGACTGGACCTCGGCGTCAGCGGACTCGGCCAGGCCGAGGAAGCGGACGAGGTCGCTGCGGCGCACGCGGAGCGCGCGGCCGAAAGGGATGACCTCGATGGGGAACTGGCCTTCGCGGACGAGCGCGTAGCCGTTCGTCAGCCCGATGTTCATGGCGGCGAACGCGTCCTTCACGGACGGCATCGCGGGCAGGGCGAGGACCTGCTCGGGGGAGAGACCGGTTGCGGTCGTCATGCCGTCGCCCGGGTCTGGGCCGGAATGAACGTTCTGCCGGCGCGCTCCATCTCGACCCACAGGACGAGGAGTTCGACGCCGAGGGCGGCGGCGATGGCTTTGGCCTTGGCCTCGGGAACGACGCGCTGCGTCCCGGCCATCAGGGCGCCGATCGTGCCGTGTGCCACGCCAGCCTTCGCGGCGAGCTCGCGGCTGGTGATGGCCTCGCCGGTGTCGATCCGCTCCATGAGCATCTTGAGTCGGTCACTGCTGACGACCGCGTACATCGTGGGTTCTGTGCTCACGTTCACTCCACGGGATGCTTCGTTCAGTTTTCTGAACGACGTGAACGTGAGCATTCCATTACCTGAACGGTTTGTCCAGATCCCTGAAGGTGCGGCGCGGAATCGTAATCAGCCAATGACCAGCGGCCGTATGGCGCCCGCGTGCAGATTGCTGAACACTTCAGTCAGCGCTCGTGATGAACGGCATCGGTGACCTGCTCGTACGTCTCTGTGAACCGTGCAAGCCCTGAACGACGCACCCCCACCTCAGTGCACAGGAGTGGCAGGATGACCCCCATGGCAGACCGGGACGATACGACCCAGACCCCTGAACGGCGGACCGCTTTCGCGGATCTGATCCGGCGGCGTCGCAGCGAGCTGAATCTCGGACTGGACGCGTTCGCGGCGAGAGCTGTGGATCCCGTGACGGGAACCGTCGTGAAGCGTGGATGGATCTTCCGGCTGGAGACGGGGGAGCCGGTCAAGTCGCCTTCGTATGAAGAGCTTTGCGCCCTCGCCGCTGCGGCCGAGCTGCCGGTCGAGGCGCTCCAGGATGCGGCCGGAAGCCAGTTCCACGGCAGGGATCCCCTGCGCTCCGGAGTCGGGTCGGCGGTGAGCGTCGCCTACGTGCGCAAGCTCGACAGGCTCCCGGAGGAGCAGCGCGCCAAACTCTTGGCCTTCATCGACAGCATCGTTCCGCCTGAGAGCGATCAGTCAGGTTGAATCGGGCATTCCTCTTGAAATCACTATGAGTAGTGAACGCGAGCAGGGAGTATCCATTTGGGGCGGGTGATGCGATCATGTCGGCACCCCTTCCGCCAAAGGGGTGCAGGTCTCGAAGGAAAAGCGAACACGCTTGCGAGAGATAGGGGAGGCGTATGACGTCACCCAAGCGCCACGCAGCGCGAGCCTGGTACGTCTTTAGTGACGCTCTGCCGGACGGAGAGATCTTGATGCCCATCATGACGCCACACGGAACCGCGATGGCCGTCCGGCCCGGCCATATGACGGACGAGTTGATGGCCGAACTCAACGCGTCCGCACGGCACCTCATTGACATCGGACTCTGGCAGCCTGGGGAAGAGGGCGACCAGCAGCCGCGAGAGGAGTAACCACCATGCCGTCTGCGCGCAGGGCCGGAAGCATCTACAAGCGGTGCGAATGCCGCGGGGCAGACGGAAAGCTGCTGAGCAAATCGTGCCCCCAGCTCAGCAAAAAATCGCACGGAACCCTAGCCCTGCGTCAGGAGCTGCCGCCCGACGCCGAAGGGAAGCGCCGCACCTTCAGGCGTACTGGATACGGCAGCGTGAAGGACGCCTCGGCCGACCTCTCCCGGCTACAGGCGGTCCTCGACCTCCCAGGCGATGACCTGGACGAACAGCGCCGCGTCGGCGACCTGTTGGCCGACGTCATGGCCCGCCGTGCAGCCATCCCCCCGGCTGCTGACGTACAGCGCAAGCTCGGCGTGGGTATCCCGCTCGACGGGAAGATGACCGTGTCCGAGTGGCTCGACCGCTGGATGGCGAACAAGAAGACGCGCCCCACCACAAACAACGGCTACCAGAGCCACCTCCGTGTGCACCTCAAGCCCGGCATCGGGCACTACCGTCTCGACCGACTGAGCGTGGGCCACGTACAGGACATGTTCAACGCCATCGACGACCGCAACGACGTCGTCCGCGCAGAGAACGCGGCTCGTCACGAGCAGGTCGCCCGGTGTACCCGCGGGAAGCCGGGAGCGCCGAAGGCTGCGGAGCGCGAGCAACTCGCCCGCGAGCGCGAGAAGCTGGCGGCCATGCCGCCGTTCCGGCGCATCACGGGGCCGGCCACCAAGCAGGCCATCCGGCGCACGCTCCGGACCGCGCTCAACAAGGCGATCGGCGAGCAGCTCATCACCTTCAATCCCGCGTCGCACGTCGAGCTGACGCCGGCCGCGCGCCCCAAGGGCCTGCTATGGACGGACGAGCGGGTCGTCCGCTGGCGCGAGACGGGCGAGAAGCCGAGCCCAGTCATGGTGTGGACGCCCGCCCAGCTCGGCGAGTTCCTCGACGCGGCGGAGACCGATCGGCTCTACGCGTTCTTCCACCTGATCGCTCATCACGGCCTGCGCCGGGGCGAGGGAGTCGGCCAGAGCTGGCAGCACTTCAGCGCCGCCTCGCGCACGATCGAGGTGGCCACCGAGATCGTGGTCGACGGCTGGACCCCCATCGAGACCGTCCCCAAGACCGACGGCTCGGCCGCCTCCGTGAAACTCGACCTGGGCACGGTTCGCGTCCTCGAAGAGCACCGCGCGCGCCAGTTGCTGGAGCGGGACGCCTGGAACACGCGGGCCGCCGAGGAGCGGGCCACGGGCAAGGACACGGCGAACTGGTCGGACACCGGGAAGATGTTCACCGCGGCCGATGGTTCCTGGCTTCATCCTGACGTCGTCAGCACGGTATTCCGGCGGATCGCGGACGGGGCCGGCCTGCCGCCCATCAACCTGAGGGACCTGCGCCACGGGGCCGCCGCACTCGTGAAGGCTGGCGGCGGTGAACTGCACGACGCCAAGGTGAAGTTGCGGCACTCGACGATCGTCCTCACCAGCGATACGTACATGGCGCTGTTCGAGGAGTACGAAGACGAGCTGACGGAGAAGGCGGCGGCGGCCGTGCCGCGCGCTCGGCGGGGACAGAGCGAGGCCCCGCCCTCGGTCGCTGTACCGGTGGCGGGGCCTGCCGCGTCGCAGCCAGCGAGCGCGGATGTGGATGCCTCCGACAGTACGGGCCAGCACTGACAACGGGACTGCTGCGGCGTAGACTTGGGCACCAGATAAAGGGCTTCTGACCTGCGGGTCGGGGGCCCTTACTGCTGGCCCCGTGCTGGCCCGAAGGCCACGCAACGGCGCGATACGAGGCGACACGAGACGGTGTGAAGCGTCGTCGATGAACGAACGCTAAACGCCTCTGACCAGCACAGAGCGGCACGGCGCGTGCCTGGACGGTGCAGCGCGATACGGGACGCGATGGGCGGGCCGCAGACTTTTAATCCATTGGTTGTGGGTTCGAGTCCCACAGGGTCTACGGAAGAGCCCCCAGCTCAGAGCGATCTGAGCTGGGGGCTCGATTCGTTTCCGGGGACCTAGAAGTTGGTCTTGCTGTACGGGTGGTAGTGCAGCCCTGCGTGCCCCCGGGGGAGACAGCAGCGTCGGTCGCCGTCGGGGTGCTCCTGCCAGCAGTAGCCGGACATGGGGCCGCTGTAGCGGGGCAGGGTCGTCCTGCTCACGAGATGTCTCCCATCCGAGAGGCCCGGGCAGGGCGGGACGCCTGGGGAGCATGGCCGGCCCGGGAGCTCTTTCCATGACACGGGCATCCGCACCGGATCGTCAGCAGTGGCGCTTCCCATGAGGGCGCCCCGCGCCGCCGGACCTCCCCGGGGCCGCCGCACATCGTGTGCTCACCGAGGCTGCACTCGGGAGTCTCCTCCGTGTCCTTCATGGCCGGTCGCCAAGCGGAGTGAGACCGCGCTGCTCGCGGCAGGGCGCGCATGCGTACAGCGGGGCGGGCGGGGCGCTGTTGCGTTCGAGTGCGTCCACCAGGACCGCGGTCTCGGACGATCCCTTGTGCCAGTCGCACCAGCCGTGCGCGTGCGGCTTGGTGCCAGTACTCGTGGCCTGCGCAGGCTCTGCCATGTCGACTCCAACCGGTCGGCCATCCCCGGGGCCGTTGACGCGGTCGCCGGGTCTTGTCGTGCGTCACGACGCTAGGAGCGGGCACGGCACCCAAGCCAGCAATGTGCACGGATGTACACGTGACTTGTTTGGGGTCTTGACCTGTAAGGACCCTCCCAGGACCGTGATGTACATAGCTGAACACGAGACGCGTGGGAGACGGTCATGCCTCTACAGTTCATCGGAATCGACCCGAACGCCGGGGACGGCGAGAGCCCTACGGTGTGGGTTGACCAGGAGTCGAAGGAACTTGTGCTCCAGGGGTGGAAGCCCAGCACCGAACTCGAAGCGGAGTGCGCGGCGTTCGAGGTACCGGGCCACGCCACCGGCATCCCGGACCACGAAGCAGTGATCCGCATCCCCGCCAGGATGGCGTCGATGATCAGGGAGGCGTGCGATGCCGTCGACGGTCCCGACGTGGCCTGAGCTTCTCGGGTCAGCCACGCGTTCCGCCGTCCATCTGGAGACGCGTGACTCCTACGCGGTCGACTACGAGAAGGGTCCGTTCGCCGAGTGGAGGGCCGGATTCCGCCACGACCCGGCGGATCGGGCGTCCTGGTGGAGGCCATGGCTCGACTTGATCCGAGAGACCATAGGCCGCGGCGTCGTGGTCCGTCGGGCCCGCATAGTGTCCGAGCCCGTCAGCGAGTACACCCGGTTCCTGTACGACGGCACGTTCACCAACATCGCCGCGGGTGAGCAGGTGCGGTGGCTGCCGCGCCGTCAGGCCTCGGACATTGCGCTGCCGGGCAACGACTTCTGGCTGATCGACGGCCGCTTGGTCCGGTGGAACCACTTCACTGGTGAGGGGGCGTCCGCGGGCGGAGAGATCAGCGAGGACCCGGCTGCTGCGAAGCTGTGTGCCGACGCCTTCGAAACGGTGTGGGATCGCGGTATCCCGCACGGCAACTACAAGATCAGCTAGCGCGGAAGTGACCAGGCCGGCTCATGTCCATCTCTCCGTCCTCCTCGGCTCAGGCCGCCCGCGAAGCAGTTGCTGGCCGCCTGAGAGAACTTCGCGCCGACGCTGGGATCACCGGGCCTGAGCTGGCCTCGCGCTGCGGCTGGAGCCATCCCAAGACCTACCGGATCGAGGGCGCGCGCACGCCGCCCTCGGCCGACGACATCCGCCGCTGGTGCGAGGCGTGCGGTGTCCCCGGGCTGGGCGACGACATCATCGCCCAGTCCCGCACCGCCGAATCCATGTACGTGGAGTGGCAGCGCAAGGTGCGTACCGGGCTGAAGCAGCTACAGAACAGCTACGTCCCGTTGTTCAGGTCGACGCAGTTGTTCCGGGTCTACTCGCCGACCATGGTTCCTGGCCTGCTCCAGACCGAGGGTTACGCGCGTGGGCTGATGACCTCGATTGCGAGGTTCCGAGGTATCCCCGACGATGTCGCGGACGCGGTGGCGGCGCGGCTTGAACGATCTCGCATCATCCACGAGCCGGGGCGCCGGTTCGTGATGGTCGTCGAGGAGCCGGTGCTCTACTACCAGTTGGGCGACCAGGACGCGATGGCCGCGCAGCTGGGCTATCTACTCACGGCCGGTGCCCTTCCGTCGGTGTCTCTGGGTATCATCCCCAGCGCGACACCGGAGCGGTTCATGTGGCCGCAGGAGGTGTTCCACGTATACGACGAGACCCTCGTCTCCGTCGAGTTGCTCGCGGCGCGTGTCCAGGTCACGCAGCCGTCAGAGATCGCCCTGTACGTGAAGGCCTTCGAGCGTTTGCGCGGTATGGCGGTGTACGGCGCGGACGCGCGCGCGCTGATCGTGCAGGCGCTGGATGCCCTGCGCTGACCCTGGACGAGCGAAAGCGGCGCCGGCAACCGAGTTGGGGCGGGGCGGGGTGTCAGCCCGCCGAGAGGCCCGTGAGCTCCGTGATGTCCGGGAGTTCCGGCAGTGGGAGTGTGTGCTGGGTCTGGAGGACCTTGGCTCGCAGGTAGCGGACGTTGTGGGCGGTGGTGAAGACGCCCGTCGGGACCCGGTGGGAGACCGTGATGCCGAGTTCGCGGAGCTGTTCGGCCTTGTCCGGGTTGTTGGAGAGCAGGTCGAGGGAGTCGATGCCGAGGGCCCGGAGCATCTGGGCGGCGGCCGTGTAGTCACGGTCGTCCTCGGGCAGGCCGAGGGCCGCGTTGGCCGCGTAGGTGTCGAGACCCTGGTCCTGGAGGGCGTACGCGTCGAGCTTGTTGTAGAGGCCGATGCCGCGGCCCTCCTGGCGCAGGTACAGCAGGACACCGCCCCGGTCCGCGATCCGCTCCACCGCCTCGCGCAGCTGGGGTCCGCAGTCGCAGCGGGCCGAGCCGAACACATCGCCGGTCAGGCACTCGGAGTGCAGCCGCACCAGCGGGTCCGTGCCGGGCTCGCCCAGGACGACGGCCAGGTGCTCCTTGCCGTCCTGAAGTCCGTGGAAGGTGACGAGTTCCGCGTCGACGGAGTAGCCGTCGCCGAAGTGCAGGGGTACGCGGACGCGGGTGCGCACGGTGGCGGTGGGGTGGTCGCGCATGGTGTCTCTCCGTCCAGCGGGTTCGTACGAGATCGCGCTTCTGCTTCTGCTTCAGATTTGAAGCACTGTCTCGGAAGGGACACTATATCTGCTTCAAACTTCAAGCAATGGGTTTCGCGTCCCCCTCGCGACCCCTCACGAGGAGCAGGAACGCCGCCGCCACGGCAGATCTTCCCCGGACGCCCCGGAATTCCCGCCCTGGATCGCCCGCGTGATGGTCCCGCAGATCTCCTCCAGCTGTTCCACCTGCTCTGGGGTCAGATGGTCGAAGACCGCCGCCCGTACCGTCTCGACGTGTCCCGGGGCGGCCCGCTCCAGGAGCGCCGTGCCCTCGTCGGTGAGGACGGCCATGTGCCCGCGCTTGTCGGTGGGGCAGCCCTCGCGGCGTACGGTGCCGTCCTTCTCCAGCCGGGTCACCGCGTACGTCAGACGGCTGCGGGTGATCTTCAGGGCCTCGGCGAGATCGGTCATCCGCAGCCGCCGGTCCGGTGCCTCGGACAACTTGGCCAGGATGGAGTAGTAAAGGTGGGGCATCCCCGCCTCCGCCTGTAGCCGGCGGTCGATGGTGTCCTCCAGGAGGGAGGTCGCGGAGACGTACGAGCGCCAGGCGCGCTGTTCGGCGGCGGAGAGCCAGCGGGTCGTCATGAGACCAGTCTAGTTATTGTTTAAAATTTGAACCACTGTGCGCGAACCAGTGCGCGTGTGACCGGAGGATGCGTCCCGATGCCCCGTCCCTACGTCCTGCTGTCCGCCGCCGTCTCCCTCGACGGCTTCCTGGACGACACCGGCCCCGACCGGCTGCTGCTCTCGGGCCCGGCCGACTTCGACCGGGTCGACGAGGTGCGGGCGTCGAGCGACGCGATCCTGGTGGGCGCCGGCACGCTGCGCACGGACAATCCGCGGCTCCTGGTCAACTCCGCCGAACGACGTGCGGCCCGTGTCGCCGGCGGCCGTCCCGAGTACCCGCTGAAGGTCACCGTCAGCGGGTCCGGCGACCTCGACCCGCGGGCACAGTTCTGGCACACGGGCGGCGAGAAGGTCGTCTATACGACGGACCAGGGCGCGCCGCGGGCAGCCGCCCTGCTGCACGGCCTCGTCGGTGTCGACGTCGTCCCGACCGGGCCCGACCTCGACTGGCGTGTGCTGCTGGAACACCTTCACGACATACGGGGTGTGCGCCGCCTCATGGTCGAAGGGGGCGGCAAGGTCCACACCCAGCTCGTGCGCGAGGGACTCGCCGACGAACTCCAGCTCGCCGTCGCCCCCCTCTTCGTCGGGCAGCCGGACGCGCCGCGGCTGTTCGGGCCCGGCGCGTATCCCCTGGGCCGGCTGCGACTGACGGAGACCCGGCCCGTCGGGGACGTCGTGCTCATCAGGTACGTCCCCACCGCGCCCGGTACCGGACCGCTCGCCGCCGCGGCGGACCGGCGCTGGCTGGAGCTCGCCTGCGAGCTGGCGGCGCTGTGCCCGCCCTCGAAGACCGCGTTCAGCGTGGGTGCCGTGGTGGTCGCGGCCGACGGGACCGAGCTGGCCCGGGGCCACTCCCGCGAGGGCGACGACCCCGTCGCGCACGCCGAGGAGGCCGCCCTCGCCAAGATCGACCCGGCCGATCCGCGGCTGGCCGGCGCCACCGTCTACAGCAGCCTGGAGCCGTGCGCCCACCGCGCCTCCCGGCCCCTGCCGTGCGCCCGGCTCATCCTCGACGCCGGAGTGCGGCGGGTGGTCACGGCCTGGCGCGAGCCCGACACCTTCGTCACGGACGCCGACGGGAACGGGCTGCTCGCCGCCGCGGGCGCCGAGGTCGTCGTCCTCCCCGAGTGCGCCGACCAGGCCAAGGCCCCGAACCGGCATCTGGCGGGCTAAGGACTGTCCCGTAATCCCCGGCGGGCGCACGACGACAGCTACGGCACCTCGCCGCGTTGTCGGATCGCCCGAATACGCCCAGTATGAGGACGACCCTCCGCCTTGCGATGCACCGCATCTGACGCCGCGCGCGGATCCACCGGGGATTACGGGACAGCCCTTAGTAGGACTCCGTTAGGTCTGGCTCGGTCTTGGCCTTGAGCGTGACCCGCTGGGCAGGGGTTGGTGGCAGGTGGTGCAGACGCCGGTCCAGCACCTCAGGACGTCCTGGAGGGCGTCGAGGATCTGGTAGAGAGTGAGGCCGGTCCGGGCGCTTTTGGGGCCAGGCGCTGTTCGGTCAGGAAGGCGTGGGCGGCGGTCACGAGGGTGACGTGGTGGTGCCAGCCCGGCCAGGAACGCCCCTCGAAGTGGTCCAGGCCCAGGCCGTGCTTGAGTTCGCGGTAGTCGTGCTCGATGCGCCAGCGGACCTTGGCCAGACGGACAAGGTCGGCGATCGGGGTATCGGCCGGCAGGTTGGACAGCCAGTACTCGGTCGGCACCTCGGCGCCGACGGGCCATTCGGTCAGCAGCCAGCAGTCGGGCAGGATCCCGTCCCACCAGCCCTGTTCTGCCGAGGCCGCGGCCTTGATCGGACGCTCAACTGCTTTGCCTGCCGGGCGCACACGCACGGCGGCGAAGCGGGAGCGCAACTCCCCTCTCGAGCCGTGCCGCCAGGTGAGCGGGGTGAATGCCTCCTGCCCGAGGCCGGCGGCCAGGGTTGCCACAGACGGTGCCTTCTGTCGGTAGCGGGGCTGGGGCCAGCAGCCGACGGCCCCGTTGCGGGCCGGAGCGACGGGCTTGGTCTCGAAGGAGTGGGCGCTCATGTCCGAGCGGATGGCCAGGACGTAGGAAAGTCCGCGCTCGGACAGCGCGGACCGCAGGTGAGCGTTGGTGCCGTAGGCGGCGTCGGCCACCACGAC